>RFFY01000368.1 GCA_003697065.1 Actinomyces sp.
CGATCCCCTCCTCGAGGTGCAGAAGGCGGCCGAGGCCGCCGCCGGCGGCGACCTCGACGTCGTGGTCACCGTGACCGGCGACGACGAGACGGGGCGCCTGGGTCGAGCCTTCAACGTGATGCTCCGCCGCCTGCGGGCCCGCGAGGAGAGCCTCCTCAACGAGCACCGCCGCCAGGAGACCGCCCGCCGGATCCAGGCCGCCCTGGACCTGGCCGAGACCGAGGACGACGCCATCGACGTGGCCGCCCGGGCCCTCGAACAGGCGGCCCCGGAGGCATCGGCAGAGCTCCTGTTGGCCGACAACTCCCGCGCCCACCTCGAACGGGTCGTCACCGCCGGACCCGATCCCGCCGGCCCCGGCTGCGATGTGGCCTCGCCCTACTCGTGTCCCGCCGTGCGTGCCGGCCGCTCCCTCACCACCCCGTCCAGCACCGCCCTCGACGCCTGTCCCCACCTCCAGAACCGACCCGGCGGTCCCCGCTCCGCACTGTGCGTCCCCGTCTCCTTCCTCGGGCGGGCCCTCGGCGTGCTCCATCTCACCGGACCCGACGGGGAGCCCCTCGACGAGGAGGAGCGCGAGACCGTCGTGACCCTGGCCTCGGGCACCGGCGGCCGCATCGGGATGCTCCGCTCGATGGCCCGCACCCAGCTCCAGGCCACCACCGACGGACTCACCGGCCTGGTCAACCGGCGGGCCTTCGAGACCCGGGCGCGGGCCATGCACCGCAGCGGCGAGCCCTTCGTCCTCGTCATGGCCGATCTCGACCACTTCAAGATCCTCAACGACACCTACGGCCACGAGGCGGGCGACCGGGCTCTGCGCCTCTTCGCTTCGGTGCTGACCGGCGCGACCCGCGACGAGGACCTGGTGTGCCGCTGGGGTGGGGAGGAGTTCACCCTGGCCCTGGTCGACACCGACTGTGCCGCCGCCGCCGAGACTTTGGAGCGCCTGCGCCGCGAGCTCGCCGATCAGCTGGCAGGATCACCGGTGCCGCCCTTCACCGCCAGCTTCGGTTACGTCGACGCCATCGCCTGCCGCACCTTCGAGGAGGCGATCCGGCGCGCCGACCGGGCCCTGTACGCCGCCAAGCACGCCGGCCGCGACCGCGCCATCCTCGCCGACCCCTTCGCCGATGTGGACCAGGAGGGCCCGATGACCGGTCCCGCGACGGATCCCGTCGACCCGCCGTCCCCTCCGTCGGCGCGACCTGCCCCGCTCGACGACGATCCCCTGGCCGCCGTCGAGGGCTGAAGCGTTCCGGCCCCCGGCGGCCCGGGCCCTGAGCTCCTCGTCGGCGGCTACCTCGCGACCCGGCCCCTAGCCGGCCTGGGCCATGAGCTCCTCGTCGGCGGGTACCTCGCGACCCGGGACCCAGTACTGGTAGAGGTCGCGGATGATGTCGGCGATGCCGCTGTCGTCGGCCTCGGCCAACTCGACGGTGACCGTGTGACCGTAGACGTGCACGGCCTCGATCCCACCCCGGGCGAAGAGGCGCCGGGCCAGTTCGTCGGCGGGTCGGTGACCACGGATCTCCTCACCCGCCCGGTAGCGCTCGTGACCCATGCCGGTGAGGTTGCGGTTGAGCTCGTAGCGCACGACCCCGGCGCGGGGCGAGGAACGACGCAGGACGGCGATCGGCTGACCCATGGGGCGGGAGGCTAGCGGCCCGCCGCCGGCGACGACGGATCGGCGCCGCGACCCGGCGCCGGCCCGGACCCGGCCGTGTCGAACAGGGAGGCCACCACATCGGGGGCAGAGGGGCGGTCCACCCCGCTCCAGCGCAGATCGTCCATGAAGGCCCAGCGGCGCCGGTGGATGGCGCACGGTCCCCGGGCCGCCAGTGCCGCCTTGTGGCGCGGGCACGGATAGCCCTTGTTGGCGGCGAAGGCGTAGCCGGGATAGACGGCGTCGAGGCGGGTCATGATCTCGTCGCGGGCCACCTTGGCCACGATCGAGGCGGCGGCGATCCCCACCGAGCGGGTGTCGCCCTTCACCAGGGTCGTCACCGGCACATCGCCGCCCACGAAGTCCCAGTTGCCGTCGACGAGGAGATGGTCGACGGGCGTTCCCAGGGCGTCGAGGGCCCGGCGGGCGGCCAGGCGTTGGGCGTCGGACATGCCGAGTTCGTCGCACTCGGCCGCCGTGGCGTGACCCACCGCCGACGCGGGCGCCCACCGGCGGATGCGTTCGGCCATCGTCCGCCTCTCGGCGGGAGTGAGCATCTTGGAGTCGCGGATCTTGTAGAGGCGACGTTCGGGACACACGACGACGATCCCGACCGTGAGGGGACCGGCCCAGGCGCCCCGTCCCACCTCGTCGACCCCGGCGACGGCGCCCAGGCCCCGCTCCCACAGCTCGCGCTCGTGGGTGAGTCCCGGGGCCCGCCCCCGCAGGGCCCGGCGGAGGCGGGGAGCCGGGTTCGTCACGGGACGGGCTCGCCGTCGGCCACGGCTTCGACGCGGGCGATCACGGGTTCCTCGTCGCCGTCGGCCACGGCTTCGACGCGGGCGATCACGGTCTCCTCGTCGCCGTCGGCCACGGCTTCGACGCGGGCGATCACGGTCTCCTCGTCGGGGTCGGGACCGGTCTCGCAGAAGGCGTCGAGGATCTCGGCGGCGAGGGTCTCGGTCGTGAGGCGGAGGCTGAGGGCGACCACGTTGGCGTCGTTCCAGCGGCGGGCTCCGCGCGCGGTCTCGGCGTCGGTGCACAGGGCGGCGCGCACGCCCGCCACCTTGTTGGCCGCGATGGACGCCCCGGTGCCGGTGAAACAGCAGACGACACCCAGGTCGGCGGCACCCGCGGCCACGCGGGTGGCGACGGCCCGGCCCACGTCGGGCCAGGGTTCGTCGGCCGACACGAGGGCGACC
>RFFY01000369.1 GCA_003697065.1 Actinomyces sp.
CTGGCGCGCAACGCCGACCTGCTCGCCGGCGCCATCGCCGGCACCCTCGACGACGACGAAATGACAGAGGCGGTCGAAACCTTCGGCTTCGACCCCGACGACCGCGAGAGCATCGAGGAGGCCGCCTGGGCCTGGCCCCTGGAGGCCACGGCCGAGGTCGGCGTCTGTGGCGGCCGTGTCACGGTCCGCACCGTGACGCTGGTGCTGACCGTCGGCGGTCCGTGGGCCGGCATCACGTTCACCGGCCCCCTGACCGCGTGGATCGAGGCCCGCGAAGCCGGCGCCGCCCCCGTCACCGTCGGCCTCCCCGAGGCCACGGCGGAGACCCTGTGGAACGCCGCGGGGGTGGACGCCCTCGTGGTCGGCCTCGAAGGGAGGCCGGCATGAGCGGCAGCAGCCTGCGCGAACGGATCGACGAGTGGAACGCCGCTGCCTGGACCAACACGGGAAGCCTGGAGGTCCACAGCGGGGACATCACCGTTCGAATCACGACGCCGGCCCCCGCCGGCATCCACCAGCGCCACGCCTGCCCCGTCTGCGGCGAGGCCGTCGGCATCCACTCCGCGTGGATCGAGGCGGAGCGCCGGCGCGAGTGGGGAGACAGGCGGTTCGGTGGCGGCGGCAAGGCCGTCGCCCTCCACCTCCGCTGCGCCGACCCCATCGAAGCGGGGTTGCAGCTCGGAGAGTCGCTCGGCCTCACCCCGGGGAATGGCGTTACCTTCCCGGGGGGGTACCGCCGGGCGCCGATCCCGCGCCCCAGCCGCCGCCGCGACCCGGCCCGTGCCGCCCGCACGGCGCACCCCGAGCGTCTGCGGTTCGCCACCGACCCCATCGACCCGCTAGCGGCCGCCCAGATGGGGGGAACCCGGTGGGGAATGTGGAAGCCCGACAGGGAGACGAAGGCGCACCAGCGCGCCCGCGCCCGTTTGGTGGAGGGGTTGCGCGCCCGCGGCGTCGACATTCCCGACCGCACGACCGCCGAGGGCGGGGACCGGTGAGCGGTCCCCCGCCCTCGGCAGCGCTGCAGATGGGGGTCCTGGGCGGCCTGCTGGCCCTCATTGTGTTCGGCTTCGCCGTGCCCTCGGCGGGGCCGTGGGTCGTCGCCGGCCTCGTCGCCCTCACCCTCGCACTAGCCCTGTGGCCGACCGACAATCAGGGGCCGTGGGGGTGAGGGCCGAGGACCTCGACCGGGCGAAGGCGCTGTATGCCGCCGGGGCCGGGATTCCGGCCCTGGCGGCGGCCTTCGGCTCTGACACGGCAGAGGTGCGACACCTGCTCACCCGCGCTGGCGTGACATTGCGGCCGCCCGAGTGTGACGCCGCCCGCGCCGCCGGCAAGCCGATCCCGCCGGGAGTGCGGCGGCGGATGCTGCGCGAGGGGTGGACGCCGGCGGAACTGGACGCCCTCGAACGTTCGCCGCTGGAGGTCACCCGCCGCCCCCGCCCCTACGGGGGGCGCCCGTCGCGGCTCGGCCCCTTCCCCGATGCCGCCGCCGCGGTCCTGGGGCCGATGCGGCACCTGAACGCCATCGACCCGACCGCGACGGCCGTGGCACTGGCCCAGGACCTCGAGGCCGTCGCCGCCCTGGCGGCGGCCTTCCCGCCGAAGGCGGGGCTGTTCACCACCACCACCACCACCACCACCAACACCACCACCAACGCCCACTACCTCGCCACCCAGGCAGCGGAGCTCGCCGCCTGGTTGCCCTGGTCACGCATCGTCGAACGCCTCGGCGGGCCCGGCAACCCGACCCGATCCATCGTCATGGCCGCCTCCTCCTGGGGCAACCAGAGGGTTCGGCACCCCTTTGCCGCCACCCCTAAACGCGCCATCCGCGCCTGGCGTCAGGAGGTGATGGCGGCCCAGCGGCGGGCGGGACTGAGGGTCGTGGACATCGCCGCCCGGTGGTCGGTGTCCACGGACACGGTGCATCGGCAACTGAAACGGCACAGGTCACTCACCCAGTCGATGGGGAAACGTGCAGGTTTCTCCAAGTGGGGACTTGACAAGTGCGAAGAATTGGAGCAGAGTATCCCCCGGAACCTGATTCAGAGGAGTTGGACGTGACCCCACGGAACATGCACCCCGAATGGGACGGCAAGGCGCCCCTGCCCGGCGACCGCCTCCTGGTGAGCGCCTCGTCCCTGTCGAGCGTCCTGTCACGGCCCGCGCTGGAGACGTGGACCCGCAACGAGATCGCCCGCAAGGTGGTCGCCGAGATCGACATGGTGGCCGAGATGGCCGCCAAGGCGCCCACAGCGGCCGAGAAGTGGGTCTCCGAGGCCCACTGGGAGGGCACGAGGGGGCGCCTGTCGGCATCCGAACGCGGCACGATCATCCACGACGTGTTCGAGGCGTGGCTGCACCCCGACCGCTCGACCCCGCACGCCCCTGAGGAACTGTGGCCCCACCTGGAGATGCTGTCGAAGGCGGTGGAGGCGTTGCGCCCCCGGCGGGTCGCCAGTGAACTGGCCGTGTGCCGCCCCGATGGCACCCGCGGATGGGCGGGCCGCCTCGACGGCATCTACGAGCTGGAGGGCTTCACCGGCGGGGTGCTGCTGGACCTCAAGACGGCCGGCGAGGACACTACCTCCAAGGGGAACCCGAAGCGCCCCTACGCGGACGCCGTGTCGCTGCAGTTGGGCGCCTACATGTACGCCACCCACGCCTGGCCGGCGGACCTGCTGCCCCGCACGATCTCCCGCTGGGGAAGCCGGGTGTACCTGCTGTCGGACATCGAATCGGCCCAACTGGAACCGGCGCCGAAGGCGTCGACGATGGCGGTGCTGCACGTCACCCCGGGTACGTGCAGCCTGTGGACACTGACCCCCGACCACGATTCGCTGCGCTCGAAGGTGCGCAGCGCCGTGGACCTGTGGTGGTACCTGAAGGGCAACGACATCCCGAAGATGACGAAGGTGTGGGAAGCATGAGCATCGACCCCCTCGAACCCTTCGACGACCTTCCCGTCGAACCCGCTCCGATCCTGGAGCGTCTCAACGCTCTCGGACCCGAGGCTCAGGCGGCGATGGCGCAGGAGTGGAAGGTGAACGCCTGGCCGTCGCCGGCGGAGATGTCGTGGCATCAGATCCGCGAGATCGTCACCGAGTTGCGGGTGCACGAGCCGATGGCCGAGCGCGCCGACCGTGAGCGTACGATCGCCAAGATCCTGGTGCACCCCGGCAACCCCTTGAAGCGTGAGGTGGCGGAGAGGATCTGCGCCAACTACGCCATCCGCGCCGGGTCGCCCTTCCTGACCGAGGGCGACCTCGCCACCATCGAGTGGATCGCGACGAACATGGCGCACCACTGGGAGCACCTCGACATCGCCGATGGCGCCACCGAGGTGACCGGTCGGGTCGCCACCTTCGACGAGGCGGTCGCGGATGCCACCCAGGCGGAGCGGGCGACCGTCGTCGCCAATGCCATGGTCACCGCCGCCGCCTCCGCCCCCAAGGGTGAGGACCCCCCGGCCCCCGCCGACTGGGATGCCGAGGTCCCCCACGGCACCATCGGGGCGATCATGGACTGGGTGGAGGCCACCGAGGATCCGGAGCGCCGGCGCATCCGTGCCCACAAGGCGCTCATCGCCGAGATCCGCCGGCGTGGCGATCGCCAGCGCTCCAGCCTCATCAAGAAGATGCAGGCCCAGATCCCCGACGGGTGGACGCCCCCGTACCTGCGCACCGACGCTGCTGCACTGCCCTCGCCGGTGTCGCTCGCCGAGGGCACCACACTGATGATCGCCATCAGTGCCGACGGCACCGTCACCTACTGGACCGAGGGGGGCGACGACTGATGGGGCGCCCCCTGCCGAAGGTCCCCCGCCTGCCCGCCCGCGTCATCAACGAGGCCCGTAAGCGCCTCGTGGTGCTGCACGGGCAGGCCGCCCACGGGAAGTCGCCCGTGGATTCCAGGGTGCACAGCGCCCTGTCCAAGCTCCTCGATGAGGACGACCCGACGAGTCGCCAGGCCCTGGCGCAGATCCTGCTGGCGGTGCGCAGCGTCGCCTACGAGGACGGGTTCACACGTGCCCTCATCGCCGAGGCGTACTTCGATGGCTACCGGGACGGATTGGCCCGGGCCAACGAGGACGACACCACCAACTGACCCAGGAGAACATCCAATGAGCATCTACGACCAGTTCCAGCCGCCGCCCAGCGACTTCCCGCCGCTGGCGCGCTTCGAGCGTCCCGGGGACTACCTGCGCGGCCGGGTCCTC
>RFFY01000370.1 GCA_003697065.1 Actinomyces sp.
CCCGTCTCGTGTCCCCTCCCCCCGCGCCACGATCCCGACGCCCCACCCTGGCTCGACGAGGCCCGGGGCCTGCGTGCCGCCTACGAGCGCAGCCTCGCCACCCACGGCCGCACCCTCGTGGGCCGGGTGACCGACGCCGACGGGATCGGCGAGGTGCTCACCGTTCTCGCCCGTCTCGCCGACGGTGCCAGCCCCGACGAGGTGGGCTGGGACGCGGCGACCATCCTCGCCGGCACCCAGGATGTCCGCGCCTACTACGAAGAGGCCGCCCTGTCCCTGGTGGGGGTCGGCGGCGCCCGGCGCATCGAGAGCTGGTTCTACGACCACACCGAGGCCGGCGCCCTCATGCGGCGTCTGCAGGGGGCCCTGCGGGAGGCCGGCGCCGACCGCAACCTGTGGTACTACGTGCTGCCCGCCACCCAGGCCCCCTGAGGCAGGCGACCGTCGGGGATCACCCCGGGCAGGTCACCGTGAGGTCGGCGAGCACACCGTGGTGGTCGCTCCACCACACGAGACCGTCCACGGGGGGATCGAGAGGTCCGACGTCGAGGCGGGAGACGGCACCGACGGCGAGGGTGCAGGCGCCGCCGACCCGGGCCAGCACGAGATCGATGCGCTCGTCGGGTGTCCCCCCGGGTCGGTCGAGACCGCCGAGGGGCCCCGAGCCGTCGCCGACGCAGCAGGTACAGCCCGCCCTCGAGTCGGCGTCGCAGGGCGCCCCACCCCCGAGCGACCACACGTCGACGTAACCGGCCCGGATGAACTCGTCGATCCGCGCCGAACCGGGCTCGGCGTTGAGGTCGCCGGCCACGAGGGCCACAGCGGGCGGACCGAGGCGGGCGGCGAGCTCGTCGAGTGCGGCGACGGCCTCGCGGGCGTTGCAGATCCCCATCTCCAGGCCCGGCGGACACGACGCCGAGCACACGGTGACAGGGTCGGTTCCGTCGCCGCAGGGAGGATCGAAGGCGCTCGAGGCCAGGTGGGTGGCGAGCACATCGACGGCGCCGGCGGGGGTGTCGAGCCGGGCCCGGTGCCCGGTCCAGGGCAGTCCCGACAGGTCCACGAAGGCGTCGTCGACGACGGCGAGGGTGGTCAGGATCATCTCCTGGTCGGGGATCCCGTGGTCCTCGAAGAGGACCCGGTAGGCGCCGTCGCACACGTCGGCCACGGCATCGGGGACGAGTTCGCGTTGGCGGGGTCCGATCTCCTGGAGCGAGACCAGCTCCGGACAGGTGGCGGCGAGAGCATCCGCCAGGCGGGCGACGCGGGTGGGCGCGTGACAGAAGTCGGTGTCGGGGGCGCACCCGCCCGGGAGGGCCAGGCCGTGCAGCACGTTGAGGGTGAGCACCTCGAGCGTGATCCGGCGCTCGGGCCGGGGCAGGGTCGA
>RFFY01000371.1 GCA_003697065.1 Actinomyces sp.
GGAGTTCGCGCCGTTGCGAAGCGTCCACAGGACCGTCCCGTCGAGAGCGCGGGCGACGATCGCCCGCTCGTGAATTCGTGCACAATCTAGGGGCCGGGATCGGCGCCTGCAACCCGGAACCGCCGACGGTGACCTCCGGCGACCGGATGACGCTCAGGCGTCGTCGAACGTCGCCGCGAAGCGGCTTCGCCGGGCCGCGAGACACTCGCGTCGTCGCTCCATCGCCGGGGTCGGGTCGAGACCCGCCACCTCGAGGATCGTCTCCCAGCGATGCAGCCAGTCGTGACGCTCGAGGCTCTCTACGATCGAACGATGAGCCCGGCGGTCCAGCTCCTCGGGGTGCTCCAACAGCTCGAGCAGGCAGGCGGTCGGATCGGCGTCGACGTCGATCTCCACGCCGACGTCGGGCCAGTCGAAGGCCTCACGGAAGCGGGCCGTGCGGGGGAAGACGCCGACGGGGATGGCGCCGGCGGCGGCCGCGTCGAAGAAGCGGCCGCCGAACTCCTCCTGACCGCCCGTCTTGTCCTCGGAGCCGATGAGGGACCGGTTCGCCACGAAGAATCGGGTTCGCTGGGCCAGCGAGGCGTACATGAAACGGTGCTCGGCGTGGTCCTTCACCCAGGAGGCCCGGATGGAGTCGAACTGGTAGAAGAGGCGACCGGCTCTGGCCTCGCGCAGGAGGTGCTGGTGGGTGGCCTCGCAGCGGCGCCCGATGCTCAGCACGTCGATCGAGCGCGGCGGCCCGCCCGGGTCGGTCGGAGCGAAGAGCAGGGCGTCGGTGGCGTAGGGCAGGTAGTAGGTCGGACGTCCCGTGAGATCCTGGACCGGCACGACGCACGGCTCCATGGTCACGAAGACGTGGTCGAAGCGGGAGAGAACCTCCCAGTGGGCCTTCCACATGTCCAGCTCGTTGCGCCAGGCCTCGATGACCCAGGCGATGGCCACCCCGGAGCGTTCCCGCCACCTGTCGACCGCCTCCACCGACAACACGTCGTCGGGTCCCAGGAACAGGGCGAACAGCAGGTCCCAGGACGGGGCCTCGGGCGAGACCCGTCGATAGGCGATGGGCGGTCGGTCGGCGTGGCGGGTCGCCTTGGCGACGCGGTTGTGCACCGCCTCGAGACGGGGGCCGAGGCGCCGGTGGCGAGGAGCCACCAACTCGGCGTCGTCCATGGCGACGATCAGGTCCTCGAACTCGAGGTGGGGTGACAGGGCGGGTGAACGCGGATCGGTACCGCGTGGGGAGACGACGACGACCCGCCGGTGACGGCCCGACGTCGCGCTCACCGACCCCCCCGATCGACCCTCATACGGTCCCGGAGGTACCAGCGGGGCTTGACGTCGAACTCGCTTCTCTCGTGGCGGAGACGGAAGAGGGCACCGGCCAGCCCGAACAGGAGAAAGGCCACACTCGAGTAGATGGCGAAGAACAGCATGTCGGCGAAGTAGAGGACGACACCGGCGACGAGGGTCGAGACCGCCATCGACATGGCGAGATGGCGGGTCTCGTCGGTGGCCGCCGTCCAGGCCACCCGGCGGAACATCAAGATGGACACGACGTAGAGGGCGAGGAAGGCAGCCAGTCCCACCAGACCCGTGTTGACGGCGGTGGACAGGATCTCGTTGTCGAGGAGGAGGTAGTCCGGCGGTCCGAAGGTCCCCGGTCCCCGGCCGAAGAAGGGCCGCTCGCGCAGGAAGCGGAACACGATCGGGTAGTCCGAGGCCCGGGCCTGGAAGCTCAGGTCGTCCTGGAGGTTGGTGAAAAGGGACTTGATCGAGCCCAGCAGGGACGGAACCGCCGCCCTCAGGGCCACGAGCGAGCCCACGCCGACGACGGCCGACCGCACGACCATGCGGTGACCCCAGTTGACGGCGAGTCCCACCGCCACGATCACCACGGCGATGGTCGAGGTCCGGCTGATCGAAAAGGGCACGCCCAAGGCGATCAGGGCGGTGGCGAGGGCGAGGCGGCGCCGGCGCGGACCGGGCTCGTCGTGCAGGAGATAGTGCAAGGCGATGGGGAGCACGATCGCCATCACCGAACCGAACTCGATGGCGTGACCCGCTGTCCCGGCGACACGATTGAAGCCGTTGCGTTCGTCGATGGTCGTGATCGGCGGCTGGCCGTTCAGGTTGATCCCCGGCAGGGTCAGCCACGGGGTGATGTCCCAGCGCCAGAAGAACTGGAGAAAGCCGACGAACGCCGAGAAGGCCGTGAAGCCGATGAGGCGCAGCATGAGATCGTCGAAGCGCTTACGGGAGGGGATGCCGTCGAGGGCGATCAGGGCACCGGCGATCAAGGAGGTGTGCACGATGAGAGCACGGTCGATCGAGGTGGCCTCGGAGGGGTCGAGGCCCCGCTCGATGCCCAGGGCGTAGGCGACGGCGAAGACGATGGCGTAGACGGCCAGGAACCAGCGCATGGGCTGGCGGTCCGGGATCACGGCGTCGGGCACGAAGCGGCTGGCCAACCACACGGCCAGCAGGCCGAAGCCGAACAGGACGCCGGGTCGACCCGCCGCACCCACCTGGGGAACCACCTGACTGGCGGGAATCACGAAGACCAGCGCCAGCCAGACGGTGAGCAGGGACACGGCGTCGAGGGGTCGTCCACCGTGGGGGACGAGCCGCCCGTCACGGCTGCGCGTCGCGAGAGCCGTCATGACGCCACGAGCTCGCCCGACGACTCGGCGAGACCGTCGCGGTCGGGCGGCGCTGGTCGCCGGGCCCGGCGGCGCCGATCCCAGCCCTCGACCCCGAAGGTCGCGAGCAGTACCGCCACCGCCACCGCCA
>RFFY01000372.1 GCA_003697065.1 Actinomyces sp.
CCTGTGGGTGGGACTCAAGATCGTGGCCGACGTCGCCGACGGCACCGGCACCGTCGACCTGCACCCCGACCGCCTCGTCCCCCGCCTTCCGGAGCTGGCGGGCCGACGGGTGTCGCCGCCCGACGGCAACCTGCTCACACCCCACACCATCGAACTCGAGCGGGAGATCTTCGAGGTCCGCTACGAGCTCGCCACCGAGTACGCCTCCCTGAACGCCCTCAACGACACCCCCGTCGACCCGCCCGACGCCTGGATCGGGATCATCGCCTCGGGCTACACCTACCACGAGCTGCGCGACGCCCTCGGGGTGCTGGGACTCGGCGACGACCGGACGATCGCCGACGCCGGGATCCGGCTCCTGCGCATGCAGATGCCCATCCCCTTCGACCCCCGCACCCTGCGCACCTTCGCCCGGGGTCTCGAGGAGATCCTCGTCATCGAGGAGAAGGCCGCCAACATCGAGTCCCTCGTCAAGGACGCCCTGTACGCCGTGCCCGATCGACCCCGGGTCGTCGGCAAGCGCGACGAGAACGACGAATGGCTGGTCCGGGCCCACGCCGATCTCGACGTCGACGCCATCATCCCCGTCCTGCAGAGACGCCTCGGTACACGCCTCGGCGAGCGCCTCGCTCCCCCGCCGGCGCCGCCCCGGGCCCGCATCCCCCTCAGCCCGGCCACCACCCGCACCCCCGCCTTCTGCTCGGGCTGCCCCCACTCCTGGAGCACCCGGGTACCCGAGGGAGCCCTCGTCGGCGCCGGCATCGGGTGTCACACCATGATCCTGCTCATGCCCGCCGAGCGGGTGGGCGAGATCGCCGGCCTGACCGCCATGGGCGGCGAAGGCGCCCAGTGGATCGGCATGGCCGACTTCGTCGGCACGCCCCACCTGTTCCAGAACGTCGGCGACGGCACCTTCTTCCACAGCGCCCAGGTGGCCATCGAGGCCGCCGTCGACGCCGGCGTCAACATCACCTACAAGCTGCTGCACAACGGCGCCGTCGCCATGACCGGCGGGCAACGGGCCCCCGGCAGCCGCGGCGTCGACGACATCTGCCGCCTCCTGCTCGCCCACGGGGTGGCGCGCATCATCATCACCACCGACGACGTCGAGGGGCACCGTCGCCTGGACCTGCCCGACGGGGTCGAGGTCTGGGACCGCCACCGGGTGATCGAGGCCCAGGAGACCCTGGCCCGGGTACCCGGGGTGACCGTGCTGATCCACGATCAGGCGTGCGCCGCCGAGACCCGACGGGCGCGCAAGCGCGGCCTCGTCCCCACCCCCGACATGCGGGTCGCCATCAACCACCGCATCTGCGAGGGGTGCGGGGACTGCGGCGACGTCAGCGCCTGTTTGTCGGTGCAGCCCGTCGAGACCGCCTTTGGGCGCAAGACGACCATCGACCAGACCAGCTGCAACCTCGACTACCACTGTCTCGACGGGGACTGCCCGGCCTTCATGGTCGTCACCCACCCCCGCCGCGGGCCCCTCCGCCGTCTCCTGCGCCGTCTCCGGCCCCGGCCCGCCACCACCCCGGCGACCGTCCCCGCCGCCACCGCTCCCGGCGACCCC
>RFFY01000373.1 GCA_003697065.1 Actinomyces sp.
CGCGGTGAGGCGGGACGGGATGCCGGCACGCCGGAAGACCGCGGCGGCGGCCGCTCGGGCCTCGGCCACGAGGGCGCTCTCGTCGACGACCGTCACGCGACCGTCGTCGACGAGGAGACGTCCGTCGACGATCACATGGGTGACCTGGGCGGGCCCGACGTTGAAGACCAGGGCGCTGCAGACCCGGTGGACGGGGGCGACGAAGACGGAGTCGAGGTCGACGACGACGAGGTCGGCCTTGCGTCCGACGGCCAGGGCGCCGGTGTCGGCGGGCGTCCCGAAGGCACGGGCTCCGCCCCGGCAGGCCATGGTGAGGGCGTCTTCGGGTTGGAGGGCGACGGCGTCGAGGCGGGCCACCTTCTGGAGCAGGACCGCGACCTTCATGGCCTCGAAGAGGTCCTGGCGGTTGTTCGAGCCCGGTCCGTCGCTGGCGAGAGCGACGGTGATCCCCCGCTCCAGCATGTCGACGACACGGGGGACACCCGAGGCGAGGTACATGTTGCTGACCGGGCAGTGGACGACGACGGCGTCGCGGCGGGCGACGAGGTCGAGCTCGTCGTCGTCGAGCCACACCCCGTGGGCGAGCTGGACATCGGGCCCGAGAACGCCGAGGGACTCCAGCCAGTGGACGTGACGCAGGCCGCGTTCGGCCAGGCTCATCTCGACCTCGGCCGCCGTCTCGGCGCAGTGGATGTGGGTGCCGGCCCCCCAGGCCCGGGCGGCGCCGGCGGTGACGCGCACGGCGGCGTCCGAGCACCCCCAGGGGATGAGGGGGGCGAGTTCGACGCGGAGGCGGCCGTCGTCGTGGCCGTGCCAGCGCCGCCGGACCCGGGCCGTGCGGTCCAGCACGAGGGGGCAGGGCTCGGTGAGACGCGGCTCGTAGTTGCGGTCGGCCCAGCCGCGGGCGAGCAGGAAACGGACACCGCTGCGGTCGGCTGCCTCGCACACGGCGTCGTCGATGGAGTCGTCGACGTGGATGTACTGGTGGTCGATGACGGCGGTGGCGCCGCTGCGGAGATTCTCCACGAGTCCGACGAGGGCGGCCAGATGGGCCGCCCTGCGATCGAGGTGGACGGCACCGGGCCAGATGCAGTCGCGCAGCCAGTCGAGGAGGGGCCGGTCGTCGGCCAGTCCGCGGAAGAAGGTCTGGAAGAGGTGGGTGTGGGCGTTCGTCATGCCGGGCATGACGGCCGATCCCGAGGCGTCGATCACCCGGCCGGCACCGGCCCGGATGTCGGCGGGGGCGGTCCCGGCCCCGATGGCGGCGATGCGGTCGTCCACGAGGTGCACCCAGCCGGGGTCGTGGATGGTGAAGGCGTCGTCGACGGTGACCACGGCACCGCCCTCGACGAGGACCCCCCCGTGGGGTCGGGCGGGCAGGCTCACGGCTCCCAGCCGGCGAAGGCGTCGACCACGGGACGGATGTCGTCCATCATCGGGAAGAGGATGGGGCAGGTGACCCCGGCATCGAGGTACTCGGCGACCTTGTCGCGACACTCGGCGCTGGTGCCGACGGCCATGAGGCTGCGAACGAGATCGTCGGGGATGAGGTGGGCGGCGCGGCGGTAGTCGGCCTCGGTGGCGGGCCAGCCCACGACGCCACGGACCTGTTCGACGAGCTCGGGGTCGGCGCCCGATGCCTCCATGATGTGGGGCTCGGTACCCAGGTAGTAGGCGACGAGGGCCTTGCCGGCGGTGAGAGCCTCGTCGGGGTCGTCGTCGGAGAGGGAACACACGATGAGCTCGGGTCGGTCGATGTCGTCGAGGCTGCGTCCGGCGCGGGCGGCGCCGCGGGCGACGTGGTCGACGGCGTCGCGGATGTAGTCGGTGGACACGACGTAGTTGAGCACCACGCCGTCGCAGATCTCACCTGCCAGCTCGAGCATCCGGGGTCCGGTGGCACCGACGTAGACGGGGATGTCTCGGGGCGTGAGATCGCCGTAGGCCACGTCGAGGCGGACCCGGTCCAGGTGGACGAACTCGCCCTGGTAGGTGACCTCCTCCATGGTGAAGAGGCGCCGGATGGCCTCGACGTTCTCGCGCATGGCGGTGAGGGGCTTGCGCCGGTCCGCTCCCACCCGGCTGGCGATGGGTTCCCACCAGGCGCCGAGCCCGAGCATGACCCGGCCACGCCCGTCGGGCCCGGGACCGCCGAGCTCCCACATGGTGCTCCAGGTGGCGGCGATGACCGCCGGGTTGCGCGTGTAGATGGGCAGGACCCCGCTGCCGAAGCGCAGGCTGGTGGTCTCGGCCAGGAAGGCGCTCATCATGACGATGCAGTCACGGGCGAGGCGGGTGTCGGCCTGCCAGATCTCGCTGAAGCCGCGCTCTTCGGCGTAGCGGACCATCTCGAGCTCGTGGCGGATCGGGTGACGGTCCTGGAGGTAGAGAGCGACACGCTGGGCCACGCTCAGACCTCCCGGGCCGCGGTGGTGCCCACCAGATGGGGGAGGACCCCGTCGGCGAGGCGGTGGAGCTGGTCGGCCACCCGCTCGTAGGAGTCGCCGGGCATGGCCGGGAACAACAGGAGGTTCTCGAGCCCGAGCTGCTCGTCGAACCACAGGAGCTGTTCGGTGACCTCGTCGGCGGTCCCGACCAGCCAGGTCTTCTGCTCGATCGAGTCCTCGAGGGTGGGGATGAGGCCGGGTGGGGCCGGCTTGCCGTCGGGCCCCATGTAGCCCTTCGACCAGCCGTAGGGGCCGAGGAACTTCCAGAACTCGTCGTGGCCGGGTCGGACCTCGTCGATGGCGGCCTCGTGGGTGTCGGCGACGTGGACGCACATGGCCAGGGCACGTTTGTCGCCCCGCGCCAGGGGCGTGCCGTGTTCCGCTTCGTAGATCTCGGCGAAGCGTTCCCAGCGGGCCTTGACGAAGGTGTGGTGGTTGTTCCAGAACACACCGCCCCAGCCCGCACGCGGCACCGCCTCGAGGGTCGGGGGCGAGGTGATGGCCTGCCAGATCTCGTAGGGGTACAGAGGCCGGGGGACGAGGGTGAGGGTCTCGACCTGGCCCCCCCGGTCGGGGATACCGGGGGGTGGGATGTCGTAGATCTCGCCGTGGAAGGAGAAGGTCTCGTTGTCGAGAGCGAGCCGGATGACCTGCATCGCCTCGTCGAACTGCTTGCGGTTGAAGGCGTCGGCGGCCTCGCGGTCGGGGTTGTCGAAGCTGCCGATCTTGGAGCCGAGGACCTCCGACTCGCGGGGGACGGTGCCGCGCCCGACCCCGAGGATGGCCCGCCCGCCCGAGAGGTTGTGGAGGGTGGCGAAGTCCTCGGCCAGGCGCAGGGGGTGCCACTGGGGGACGATGTTGAAGGCCATGCCGATGCGGAGGCGTTCGGTGCGCTCGGCGAGGACGGCCCCGATGAGGATGCCGTTGGGGATCACCTCGTAGCCCTCGTACTGGAAGTGGTGCTCGGTCAACCAGTAGGAGTCGAAGCCGAGCCGCTCGGTGAGCACACCGGTGCCGATGATGCGTTCCGTGGCGGCCCAGATGGTGGCGGCGTCGTAGCGACGATCGAGGGGCGAGGGCGGTCCGGCGCCGACGTCGTCCATCTCGACACCACCGAACAGGAACACTCCGACACGCATGGAGCCACCCTAGGCGAGGCCCCCGAAGGCGGGCAGACCGAGGCGGGCGGCCGGTCGACGGGAGCCGCCGGGGTCCCTACTGTGCGCCCATGGCCGAGTTCCGCGTCCTGTACACGAGCGATGCCTACGAGGAGTCCGTGGCGTTCTACACCCGACGCCTGGGCTTGGAGGTGGTGGCGTCCTGGGACGATCACGGGCGGGGCACCATCGTTGCCGCCACCGACGGAGGCGAGATCGAGATCTTCGCCGGTGACGGGACGGCCGAACCCCCCCGGGGGGTGGCGCTGGCCTGGGAGGTGGACGACGTCGACGAACGCTTCCGCACCCTGGCGGCCCGGGGCGTCGAGTTCCTGTCGCCGCCGACCGACCAGCCGTGGGGCCATCGCAACGCCACCCTGGCGGGGCCCGACGGCTTGACCATCACCTTGTTCACGGTCATCGGGGAGGAAGTATGATCCCCGGCTCGGTGATGCTGCATCCCGAGGTGCCGGTCGGGCGGGTGGTGGAGCTGGCCCGTCTGGCCGAGGAGTTCGGCTACCGGCGCGTGTGGATCCCCGACGAGGGTCTGGCGACCCGGGACGTGATGGTGACCCTGGCCGCCATCGCCTCGGCCACGTCGAGGATCGGGCTGGGGACGGGGATCGTCAATCCCTACAGTCGCCATCCGGCCCTGTCGGCGGCCGCCATCGCCGCCCTCGACGAGCTCTCGGGGGGGCGGGCCTTCCTGGGCCTCGGAGCCGGGGGGAGCCTGACCCTGGACCCCTTGGGCATCGAGCGTCGCCGCCCCCTGGTCGCGGTGCGGGAGGCGATCGAGGTCGCCCGCGCCCTGTTCGAGGGTGGCACCGTCGACTACGGGGGCGAGACGGTGACCCTGAGATCGGCCACCCTCGACCATGGGCGGCCCGACATCGAGGTCTGGTTCGCCGGACGGGGACCGCGGATGCTGCGCCAGGCCGGCGCCCTCGCCGACGGGGTCCTGCTCGAGTTCCTGTACAAGCCGCGCCTGGGCGCCTTCGCCGACCTGGTCCGCGAGGGCGCTGCGGGGCGGCCCGACCCACCCCGACTGTGCTACGCCACGATGGTGGTCACCGACCCGGCCCGCCTCGACCAGGTGCGGCCCCACATGACCTACCGCCTGGTCGACTCGCCTCCGGAGGTCAAGGCCGATCTGGGGATCGACGAGGACGCCACCGACGCCAT
The DNA here is from genome assembly GCA_003697065.1 of Actinomyces sp. Classification (GTDB taxonomy): domain Bacteria; phylum Actinomycetota; class Acidimicrobiia; order Acidimicrobiales; family Aldehydirespiratoraceae; genus J010. The sequence continues at coordinate 4,787 of RFFY01000373.1, forward strand.
CCGACGGGCCATGGCGGACGGGTTGGAGGTGGCCGGCCGTCTGATCCCCGACGAGTGGGTCGATCCCTTCGTCATCCGCGGTGATGTCGACGAGTGCGCGACCGAGTTGGGGGATCTGGCGGCCCGTCACGGTTTCGACGAGTTCATGCTCGTCGTGGCCGACATGGACGACGCCGCCGCCTTGTTGGCGGACGTGGCCGACGTCCTCGCCGCCACCTGACCGGCCG
>RFFY01000374.1 GCA_003697065.1 Actinomyces sp.
GCGCCGGCGGGGTGGGCGCCGGCGACGAGGTGGAGCTCCGCCGCCCGGCGAGGCGACGCCGGACGAGCACCACCAACGACACCCCGAGCCAGATCCAGTAGCCGGTCACCAGTACGCTGCGCATCGACACCTCCCCGTCACGTCGGGCGGGACACGGGCCCGACCGCCTTCTCGTCGGCACCGGGACCGGCGTCCTGTAGGCCGCCTACCCTGCGGGGTGGTGAGAGGTTCCGGAGACGACCTTTTCGCGGCCGCGGCCGCCGAGCGCCTGCGGGAGCGCACGCCCCTGGCCGCCCGTCTGCGTCCCCGCAGCCTCGACGAGATCGTCGGACAGGACCATCTCCTCGGACCGGGCCGGCCCCTGCGCCGCCTCATCGAGGCCGACCGCCTCTCGTCGGTCATCTTGTGGGGACCGCCGGGCACCGGCAAGACCACCCTCGCCCGTCTCGTCGCCTCGACCACCCGCCAGTCCTTCGTGGAGCTGTCCGCGGTCACGGCGACGGTCAAGGACGTGAGGGAGGTCATCGCCGCCGCCCGCTCCCGCCTGGGTGAACAGGGGCGGGGCACGATCCTGTTCCTCGACGAGGTCCACCGCTTCAACCGGGCCCAGCAGGACGCCCTGTTGCCGGCGGTGGAGGAGGGACTGCTCGTTCTCATCGGGGCCACGACCGAAAATCCCCACTTCGAGGTCAACCCGCCCCTCATGTCGCGCTCCACCCTCTTTCGCCTCCACCCCCTCGACACCGACGCCCTGACCGAACTCGTCCGCCGGGGCCTGGCCGCCGAGGGGGCCGACGCCGACCCCGACGCCGTCGCCCATCTCGCCGCCCGCAGCGCCGGCGACGGACGCCACGCCCTCACCGGGACCGAGGTGGCGGTGGCGTTGGCGGCCGCCCGGGGCGAGCCCGTCCACGTGACCCTCGCCGACGCCGAGGCCGCCACCGACGCCAAGGCCGTGGTGTACGGGCGCGACGGCCACTACGACATCGCCTCGGCGTTCATCAAGTCGATCCGCGGGTCCGATGCCGATGCCGGCCTCTACTGGCTGGCCCGCATGCTCGAGGCGGGCGAGGATCCCCGCTTCATCGCCCGCCGCCTCGTGATCCTCGCCTCCGAGGACATCGGCATGGCCGACTCGACGGCCCTGCTCGTGGCCGAGGCGGCCGCGGCCGCCGTCGACCGGGTGGGCCTGCCGGAGGCGGCGTTGAACCTCGCCCACGCCGTTGTCCACCTGGCCACGGCCCCCAAGTCGAACCGGGTGACCGTCGCCTTGTCGCGGGCCCGCGCCGACGCCCGCGCCGCCGGTGCCGGCGAGGTCCCTCTCCACCTGCGCGACGCCCACTACCGGGGGGCGGCGGCCCTGGGCCACGGGCGGGGCTACGTGTACCCCCACGACCGTCCCGAGGGCTGGGCCGAGCAGATCCACCGCCCCGCCGAGGTCGCCGACCACGTCTACTACGAACCCTCCGCCCACGGCGCCGAAGCCGAGCTGCACCGGCGCTGGCCCGGACACGGCGACCGGCCCGACGAGGCGCACCCGGGGGGATCCTCCGGTGGGCCCGACGAGCTTGCTTGACTGGATCCCATGACAGCCACCGACCTCGCCGCCGTCAGCGCGATCCTCGTCGCCCTCGTCGCCGCCGGCCTGGTGGTCGGCACCCTCGTCGCCGTGGTGCGGGTCCTGGCCGACCTGAGGGCGGTCGTCGTCGAGCTGAGGAGCGCCACCTTGCCCCTCGTCGCCGACCTTCGCCGCCACGTCGACACCGCGGGCGACGAACTCGAGCGGGTCGACGCCGTGCTCGAGCGGGCCGAACGCATCTCGACCACCGTCGACGACGCCACCCGCCTCACCCACCGGGCTCTGGGGACGCCGGTGGTGAAGGCCCTGTCGGTGGCAGCGGGCGCCGGTCGGGTCTCGTGGCGCCTGCGTCGCCGTCGGCGCGGCGTCATCACCGTGGGTGGGGCGCGCCCCGCCGGCCCGGCCCGACCCCGGCGAGCCGTGACCGGTCCCCGGCGGGTGGCGTGATGCGACGCCTCTTTTGGACCGGGGTGGGCTGGTCGCTGGGCCTGGGGACCTCGGTGTGGGTGCAGCGCCGGGTGCGGCGGGCGGCGGCACGGGTGGCGCCCCCGGCGGTCCGTGAGCAGGCCCGCGAGACCGGCGCCGCGGCCGTGCGGCGCGGACGCGAGACCCTCGCCGGTGCCCGCCTGCGCACCCTCGAGCTCAGGGAGGCGATCGACGAGGGACGCCGGGTCCGCCGCCGGGTCGAGGCGGCCCTGCGCGAGGAGTTCGGCCTCGCCGCCGACCGGCACCGCCCGTCCGGCGCCCGCCCCCTCGCCGCACCGCGGGGTTCGGCCGCCCGGTAGGCTGGTCCGTCCATGCGGGCCAACGAACTGCGTCGGAACTTCGTCGACTTCTTCGTCGAGCGTGGCCACGTCCACGTCCCCTCGGCGAGCCTCATCCCCCACGATCCGACCCTCTTGTTCACCGTCGCCGGGATGGTCCCGTTCAAGCCCTACTTCGTGGGCGAGGAGACCCCGCCCTATCCCCGGGCGGTCACGGTCCAAAAGTGCGTCCGGGCGGGCGGCAAGCACAACGACCTCGACGAGGTGGGACGCACCTCGCGCCATCTCACCTTCTTCGAGATGCTCGGCAACTTCAGCTTCGGCGACTACTTCAAGTCCGAGGCCATCGCCTGGGCCTGGGAGTTCGTCACCGAGGTCCTGGGCCTCGATCCCGAGCGCCTCTGGGTCACGGTGCACCTCAGCGACGACGAGGCCGAGGCGATCTGGCGCGACGAGGTCGGCGTGCCCGCCGAGCGCATCCAACGCCTCGACGAGGACAACTACTGGCGCATGGCCGACACCGGTCC
>RFFY01000375.1 GCA_003697065.1 Actinomyces sp.
CCCGCGGCGGGCCCGCAGATCGACACGATCGTGCCCGGACTGGAGGCGGCGAGGTCGCCGACGGTGTCGATCCCGTGGTCGTGGAGGCGGCGGGCGGTGGCGGGACCCACGCCCCAGAGAGCCTCGACCGGCAGGGGATGCAGGAAGGCCCGTTCGCGGTGGGGGTGGACGACGAGCAGGCCGTCGGGCTTGGCGCGCGCCGAGGCGACCTTGGCCAGGAACTTGGTGCGGGCCACCCCCACCGACAGGGGGAGCCCGACCTCGGCGCGGACGAGCCGACGCAGCTCGACCGCCAGCTCGACGGGGGTACCGAGGAGCCGGCCGGCGCCGCTCACGTCGAGGAACGCCTCGTCGATCGACACCGGCTCGACGAGGGGCGTGAGCCGCGAGAAACACTCGAACACGGCCCGGCTGGCCGCGGTGTAGGCGTCGAGGCGGGGTGGACGCCACACGGCGTGGGGGCACAGGCGCCGGGCTTCACCGGCGCCCATGGCGGACCGCACCCCGTGGACCCGGGCCTCGTAGGAAGCGGCGAGCACGACGCCGGCTCCGACGACGACGGGTCGGCCGCGCAGGTCGGGGTCGTCACGTTGTTCGACGGAGGCGAAGAAGGCATCGAGATCGGCGTGGAGGATGGCGGGACGGTCCACGTGGGCACGGTACACGGATCGGAGCCAGAATGCGAACACATGTTCGTCAAGGCGGCGGGGCGGTCGGACCGCGGCATGCTGGGGCATGGCCGCCCGTCGTTACCGCACCATCGTGGGCCATCTCACCGACTCGCCCGCCGCCGCGGTCGAGCTCGTCGAGCGGCTCGACGATGCCACCCTCGCCCATCTGGGGGCCGCCGTCGCCGACGAGGTGCGCCGGCGGGCCCGGGCGGCGGGGGACCTCGACGCGGTGATCGCCGCCGCCTTCGAGCAGGGCTTCGATCACGCCGGGCTGGCCCACGATCCCTGGATCGAGGGCCCCCTCCTCGTGTGTCCGGGCGGTCTGGTCGGCCGGAGCCAGGCCGCCCACCGGTGCCGCTTCGTGTCCGTCGACGGGGTGTGGGTGTGGGAGTCGAGCGACCTGGTTCGCGAGGACAAGCGGAGCCATCCGGGCGAGGCCCTCGGCTTCCGCGCCGTGGCCGTGGTGGCCCCTCGGGAGGGTCTCGAGCTCGACGTGGTGTCGGCCCGCCTGCGGCGGGGGCGGCACGGGGTCGACCGGGTCGTGTCCTACCTCGTGCGGCGTGGGGAGCTGGTCGAGGTGGCGGCTCGCGAGGTGTCGGGTCGGGCCCTGCCCTGACGGCGGACCCCGACGCTTCCGCCACCGTCCGCCCGGGGCCGGGTCAGTCCCGGGGCGGCAGGTCGAACTCGGCCACGCGGCGCAAGGTGTTGCGGTCCGTGTGGTGGTACTCGCCGGGGATCTCGGCCAGCTCCAACACGGAGTCCTCCTCGTAGGAGAAGGTGGCGTCGCCGACCTCGAGGGTGACCTCGTAGCGGACGGTGCGGGCCCGGCGCTCGAGGTAGGGGTTGGCGAGGATGCCGTAGGCGGTGTCACCCCGGGTGGCCGACAGGGTGAAGCGCCGGGCGTCGGCGGTGGCGGTGCCGCCGGCGAGAACCACCGAGCCCCGGGGGATCACGAAGCAGCGCAGGACCTGCCCGTCCCCGCCGTCCCAGAGCCAGTAGCCCACCTCGGTGTGGAAGGGAAGCTCCTCGCCGAGTCGCCATGCCGCCATGCGGTAGTCGAGCCCGTAGAGGTGCTGATCGCCGTTGTCGACGGGACCGAAGGGCTTGAAGACGATGTGTTCGCGGTAGGGCGTCTCGCCGCTGGCACCCTCGGCGTGGTGGTACGAGACGTCGAGGCCCTGATCGCCCTCCCACTCGCCGATGAGCCCCGCCAGGGGTCCGAAACGATCCATGTCTGCTCCTGCCGTCGGTGTCCGCGTCGCTCTCGTCTGTCGTCGACGCACCGCCGCGGGTCGGGCGTCGAGGAGCCAGTCTCGCACACGGCAGGAGACCGGGGGCCGGGGATCACGCGGCGGGGTCCGGGGGCCACAGCACGGCGAGGATGGCCTCGCCGTAGCGCTCGAGTTTCGTCGGCCCGATCCCGGGAACGGCGAGGAGTTCGGCCGGTGTGCGGGGGCGGGCGGTGACGAGCGCGTCGAGGGTGCGGTCGGCGAAGACGACGAAGGCGGGGACCCCGTCGGCCGCCGCCCGCTCGCGCCGCCACGTCCGCAGGCGCTCGCGGAGGTCGTCGTCGGCGGGGGACGGTGCCGGGC
>RFFY01000376.1 GCA_003697065.1 Actinomyces sp.
CCTGTGGGCGTCGGCGGGCCTGGAGGTGGTCGAGGTGACCGCCCCCGCTGTGCACCCCACCCACCGCGATCACGACACCGTCCTGCCCGACACCCCCGCCCCACCCGACCGCCGTTGGGGCGGCCAGCTCTTCGTGCATCACGTCGCCGCCACCGCCCCGACGTCGCCCTCGTGGCTGCCGGGCTTCGAGGCCGTGGACCTGGGTATCGCCACCGCCTCGGGGGGACGGGCGGGGGTCCGCACCCACGTCGCCACCCTCACCGACAGCGCGACCTCCCCCGTGTCCCACACCGCCGACGTGGTGATCTTCCACGTCCTCGCCGGCGCTGCCGAGGTGGTGCTGGGGAGCCGCACCGCACACCTCGGCGACGGCGACACCCTCACCGTCGGGCCCGGCACCCCGGTCACGTGGCGGCCCCAGCCCGGGCTGCGCCTCCTCGAGGTCGCCCTCCCCGAACACGGCGCCGCCGGGCCCGCACCGGCCCCCTGAGCTAGCCTCGCGCCGGGCCCCACGGGCCGACACGACACCAGGGGGACGCGCCACCATGACCGACACCGCCGACCGCACCGAGGCGTTCGAGGAACTCCTCGCCGTCACCGGCGACGACGCCGGCGCCGTGATCCACTCGGTCGCCGACAACGCCGACGCCATCTTCACCTGGGACTACGGCAAGGGCGAACGCCGCCAGCTCGACCGCCTCTACGAGAAGGCCAAGACCTCTCAGTGGAACGCCACCACCGACCTCGACTGGTCGGCCGAGGTCGACCCCCAGAAGGTGGCGATCGAGCTCACCGCCCGTGACCACCGCGCCATCTTCATCCAACGCCTCCGCGACCTGCCCGGCTCACCGGTCTCGGGCTGGACCGACGCCCAGTTCGACGAGTTCAGCCGTGAGAGCTTCGCCTGGCGTCTCGCCCAGTTCATGCACGGCGAACAGGGCGCCCTGTTGTGCACGGCCAAGATCGTCGAGACCGTCCCCTGGATCGACGCCAAGTACTACGCCGCCACCCAGGTCGTCGACGAGGCCCGCCACGTCGAGGTCTTCTCCCGCTACCTGAACGAGAAGGTCGGCATCGAGTACCCCGTCAACCACCACCTCCAGGCCCTCCTCGACGACATCATCGACGACAGCCGCTGGGACATCACCTACCTCGGCATGCAGATCATGGTCGAGGGTCTGGCCCTGGCCGCCTTCGGCACCATGCACCACATGACCGAGGAACCCCTCCTCAAGACCCTCCTGCGCTACGTCATGTCCGACGAGGCCCGTCACGTGGCCTTCGGGGTGCTCAGCCTCCAGGAGGTCTACGCCGAGATGGACGCGGCCGAGATCCGCGAGCGCCAGGAGTTCGCCTTCGAGGCCGCCCTGAGGATGCGTGACCGCTTCCTGCAACAGGAGGTGTGGGAGCGCCTCGGGGTCGACGTGAAGGCCATGGTGGCCGCCTTGTTGGCCATGCCCCCCGAGGAGAACCTCTTCCAGCAGATGCTGTTCGCCAAGATCGTGCCGAACTGCAAGAAGCTGGGCCTGCTCGACGCCGGTGACGGCTGGCTGCGCCAGAAGTTCACCGAGATCGGCATCATCCAGTTCGAAGACGGGGTCTCCACCGACGAGGAGTACGGCGCCCTCGACGAGGTCGCCCGCGACCGCGCCGCGGCGGTGAGCTGACACCCGACGGCCGGAGCGGGGCGAAGCCGGCGGCGGGACTAGATTCCGCCCCCATGGTCTCCGCTCTGTTCGATCCCGACGCCTGGCGCCCGGTGCCCGGCTTCGAGGACCTCACCGACGTCACCTACCACCGGGCCGTCGACACCGGCGCCGTGCGCGTCGCCTTCGACCGCCCCGAGGTGCGCAACGCCTTCCGGCCCCACACCGTCGACGAGCTGTACCGCTGCCTCGACCACGCCCGGATGAGCGCCGACGTCGGGTGTGTCCTGCTCACCGGCAACGGCCCCTCCCCCCGCGACGGGGGCTGGGCGTTCTGCTCCGGCGGCGACCAGCGCATCCGGGGCCGTGACGGCTACCGCTACACCCGCACCGGTGACGAGGGCCGCCCCGCCGAGGGGGCCGACGCCATCGACCCGGCCCGGGCCGGGCGCCTCCACATCCTCGAGGTCCAGCGTCTGATCCGCTTCATGCCCAAGGTCGTCATCGCCGTCGTGCCCGGCTGGGCCGTCGGCGGGGGCCACAGCCTCCACGTGGTGTGCGACCTGACCCTGGCCAGCCGCCAGCACGCCATCTTCCGCCAGACCGACACCCGGGTGGCCAGCTTCGACGGAGGGTTCGGCTCGGCCTACCTCGCCCGCCAGATCGGCCAGAAACGGGCCCGGGAGATCTTCTTTCTCGGACGCCCCTATTCGGCCGAGGAAGCCCACCGGATGGGGATGGTGAACGCCGTGGTCGACCACGACGAGCTCGAAGCCACCGCCCTGCAGTGGGCCCGGGAGGTCAACGCCAACAGTCCCACCGCCCAACGCATGGCCAAGTTCGCCTTCAACCTCGTCGACGACGGCCTCGTGGGCCAGCAGGTCTTCGCCGGCGAGGCCACCCGCCTGGCCTACATGACCGACGAAGCGGTCGAGGGCCGCGACGCCTTCCTCGAAAAGCGCGACCCCGACTGGTCGGGCTTCCCCTGGTACTTCTGAGCCCCGGCGGTGCCGGGTCGAGCCGGAGTCGGCCTCAGGCGTACAGCAGGGAGCGCAGGTCGACGGGATCGGCCTCGCCACCGGTGACGGTCACCGCCCTCGGGTTGAAGCCCTCGGCCGCCACCCGCACCACCAGATCGCCCGAGGCCGCTCCCGACGGCGTCCCGAAGCCGAAGACACCCTCCCCGCCCGTCGCTCCCGCCGCCACCGGACGCTCGCCCTCCGCCGTCCGCCACACGACCTCGACCCGCGCCCCCGACACGGGGACCCACTCGCCGCGGGGGGCGTCGCCGTCACCCACCAGCACCCGGCCCGTGCGCCGGTCGGCGGCCCGCTCGACCTCGACCCGTAGATCGCGCAGCCACACCATGGGCTCGGCGATGACACCGGCCATCCCGATCTCGTCGAGATGCCAGATCGGGTTGGCGACGACGGCGGGGTCCTGGGGGGCCATGCCGTGGTCGGCGGTGACGACGACGAGGGTCTCGTCGAGCACCCCGACCCGCTCCAGGATCTCGAGCACCCGGCCCACCCGC
>RFFY01000377.1 GCA_003697065.1 Actinomyces sp.
CGCTCTCGCACCGCCCCGGCAAGAGGGATCCCGACATCGGTGTCGAGAACGACGAGGTCGCCGCCCATCTCGCCCGCGTCGGTCTGCACCGTCGCGTCGCCCCGGGCCCGATCCCCGGCACCGTTCGCCTGGTCCCTCTCACCGAACGGCACCCACGGGTGACCGTCATCGTCCCCACCGCGGGGCGGGGCCGCCCCCGGCCCCTCGTGACGGCCTGCCTCGCCGCCCTCGATCGCACCGAGGGGGTCGAGCTCGACGTCATCGTCGTCGTCGACACCGCCTACACCGGCGATCCCGAGGATCTGCTCGTCGGTCGCCACCACCCGACGCGCCTGCTGGAGCGCCCGCCCGGGCCCTTCGACTTCGCGGCCGCCTGCAACCGGGGCCTCGTCGAAGCCGGCGGTGACGCGGTCCTCTTGCTCAACGACGACGTCGAGGCCCTCGATCCCCTCTGGCTGGCGCGCATGGTGGCCCACCTCGACGATCCCGGTGTGGGCGTGGTCGGGGCGCGCCTGGTCTACCCCGACCACACCCTCCAGCACATCGGCGTGGTCATCGACGACGCCCGACCCCTGCATCCCTTCGTCGGCGCCTCCCTCGACCATCCGGGCCCCTGGGGCCTGTTGCGTCATCCCCGCGAGGTCGTCGCCGTCACCGGCGCCTGTCTCCTGGCGCGGCGGACCGATCTCGTCGCCCTCGGCGGTCTGTCGCGGGAGTTCCCCCTGTCGTTCAACGACACCGACCTGTGCCTGAAGATGCTCGCCGCCGGTCGACGGGTCGTCGTGGAACCCGACGCCGTCTGTATCCACCACGAGAGCGCCAGCCGGGCTCCGCAGATCACGTCGGCGGAGTGGGACGCCTGGATCGCCCGCTGGGGCGCTGTCGAGGATCCCTGGTACCACCCCGCCTACCATCGTCCCCGCCACGAGGACCGACGGCTCGACGCCGACCACCTCCCACCATCGACCCCACCCGATCCCCGCCGCGCCACCGTGCGCGACACCGTCATCCGCCCCCGGGTCCACCGCTCGCCCGCCCACGCCGCGGCCCGAGCCGGCCGACCCCGAGCCGACACGAGGGTCCGCATGCCCGAGCTCACTCCAGCCGACGGCGCCGACGCCCCCGGGCCCGGCCCCGGCCACGCCGAGGATCCGGCCCTCGGCGAGGATCCGGTCGCCCTGCGTCTCGAGATCCTGCGCCTGCGCGACGTGGCCGCCGGTGCCGCCGCCCGCACCGCCGTGCTCGAGGACCGCGTCCACGAGCTCGAGGACGAGCTCGAGCGCTTCGAGGGCCTCATGGAGGCCCATCAGGCGCTCATCGCGCGCCACGAGGCCCTGCTCGCCCACCCCGTGCTGCGGGCCCAGCGCCTGCTGGGTCGGGTCGTGGGTCGGGTCTCCCGCTCCGGAGGCAGACGATGACGGCCGATTCGGCGAGGCCGTTCCTCAGCGCCATCGTGAGGACCCAGGGGCGCCGGCCGCGCTCCCTCGCCGAGGCGGTCGACTCCCTACGCGCCCAGGACGACGACGACCTGGAGATCGTCGTGGTCGTGCACGGCGACGAGGCCCGGCGCACGGCGACCGAGCGCGAGCTGGGCGACCGGGTCGTCGCCGCTGACGCGTTGCCGCCCGTGCGGGTGGTCGGGGTGAGCGGTGGTGGCCGCGCCCGGCCCCTCAACGCCGGGATGGCCGCCGCCCGTGGCCATTACGTCGCCTTCCTCGACGACGACGATCTCGCCCGTCCCGACTGGGTGGCGGCCTTCCGTGCCGGTGCCGCCGAGGCCCCGGATCACCTCGTCCGGGCCGCCTCGGAGACCCAGCACTGGCGGACCGACGCCGACGGCCAGCCCCTGGAGCCCGTGGACGATCCGCACCGGGAGTTCCCCGACACCTTCGACCTGCTCGCCCACTTCGCCCGCAACCTGACCCCGATCTGCTCGATCGCCCTGCCGCTCCGGGCGGCGCGGGACCGGGGCCTGGAGTTCGCCGAGGAGCTTCCCGTCCTCGAGGACTGGGACCTGATCATGCGGGCGGCCCTCGACCTGGGGATCGTCTCGGTCCCGAGGGCGACGTCCCTGTACCGCCGCGGCAACACAGGCGGTAGCGCGTCGGCCGCCGACGAGCTGAGCTGGGCCGAAGCCCACGCCGCGGTGATCGCCCGCCTCGACGCCCGGACCGTGTGCCTGCCTCCCGGGTCAGCCCAACGCCTCGCCCGTGCCGAGTTCACCACGGGGGGCGACACCGTCCACCGGGGGATCGTCGAGGAACGCATCGCCCATGATCCCGGCGACGAGCGGACCCGGCGCCTCGCCGCCGAACTCCGCCACCTCGAGGTGCGGCGGGAGCGCGACGTCGCCCGCCTCAGGGCCGAACGCGACGCCGAGCGCCGCCTCCGTATCGCCTACGAAACCTCACCGTGGTGGCGGGCGACCGGCCCCCTGCGCCGTCTGGCCGCGTGGGTCACCCGGGGGCGCCGCTGAGGCGACGGGACGCGCCGGTGCCAGATCATCGAGCGCTCCGGTGGCCTCCAACAGGTGGAGGAGCTCCGGCGCCAACTGGACCGAGTACTGCTCGGCCAGGTGGTGCGAGTCCGCATAGCGGATGACACCGTCGGGCGTGACCGGCGCACAGGGGTCGGTCGGACAGGCGAGCGACGCCGTGTCGGCCCAGAAGACGGTGACACCGTCCGCGGCCTCCCGTTCGACCTCCGAGAGGAGCTCGTCGCCCATGGCCGGACCGACGGCGAACGCACAGGCCTCGACATCGCCGGGATGAGCGCTGAGGCACTCGGGGATCGAGAACCCGGGTCGGGGGACGTCCCCGAGGAACACGATGCGCGCCCCGGTCGGTCGCAGTGCGTCGATGGTCGCCCGGACGCCCCGACGCCAGACCGCCTTGATGGCCTCGGGATCCGACCCCACATGGCGACCGGAGCCGTAACCGAGGTCGTTCTGGCGTCCCTTTCGCCCGATGACGATGAGATCGATGGGCGAGTCGGCGCTCATGGCCGCGAGCCGGGAGAACAGGATCGGGCGCCAGGTTTCACAGCTGAGGTAGCGCTCCCCGGTGCGTCGGAGGTAGGTCACGGCGTCCTGGACGAAGCAGGAGTTCTTCGTCCAGGCATAGGCGTCGACGTTCGTCTGGTCGGCGATGAGCTCGAGGGCCGGGGCCCACATCCGTGCGTGCGAGTCACCGATCAGCACGATCCGGGGACCGCTGGCGTCCGGCCGGTCGGTCCCACCGAGCCGGCACGAGGCGGGATCCGGCACGAGCTCGTCGATCTGATCGCTCCAGCACGTGACCGTGGGCAGCCGTGCGTCCGCAGGCGACACCGGACGGGGCGGGGGCGGCGTGACGAGAACGCGGCCCGGGGACGATCCGGGGTCCGGCGGCTCGATCGCCGTCGGATCCGGTCCGGGAGCGGCGAGGTCGAGGGGTGTGTCACCGGCCGGAAGCCGTGACACACCGACGAGAGCGAGGGCCGCGACGACCATGGCACCCGCTCCGACACCGAGACTGAGGCGCGGGGACGCGACGAGGCGACGGGCGTGGCGGATCGGCTCCTCGACCAGGGCCCGGGAAGCCGCCGCGAGGGCGACGGCGGCGACCAGAGCGACAGCCACCGCCACGGGGTGGGACGCTTCGAGTCCCCAGCGATCGGCGGCCAGCGGGACCAGACCCAGCAGGGGCCAGTGCCACAGGTACAGGGCGTAGGACCGTTTCCCGAGCCACACGAGGGGCTCCCGGGCCAGGAGACCGTTCACCACCGATCCCGGGCCGGCGGCGATGACGAGCAGGGTGCCCACGACCGGTAGAGCGGCCCGCCACCCGGGGTAGGGCGTCGCCGCGCCGTAGACGACAGCGCCGGCGAGCGCCATGAGGAGTCCGGCGCCCGCCACGACGCCCCGCAGCCCCATCCGGTTGTTCGCCATGGGGCGAGCGGCGACTGCCACCAGTGCCCCCAGTGCAATCTCCCACAGGCGAGCCGCCGTCGAGAAGTAGCTCGTTCCTGCCGCCGTGCTGGCCGCCGACGACCAGGCCAGGGACGCACACACGACCGAGGCCGCCACCATCGCGAGCACGCGTCGACACGAGCCGCGGCCGCGGCGGAGGAGAAGGGCTCCTGAAATCAGGAGGGGCCACAGGACGTAGAACTGCTCCTCGATCGACAGCGACCAGTAGTGCAGGACCAGGCTGTCGGTGACGCTCGCGTCCGAATACGCCACCGCCCGGTCGGCGAAGCGCCAGTTCGAGACGTACAGAAGCGCACTGCGGGCATCGGCCACCAGGGTCGGACGGGCCAGGGGTGGACTCAGGGCCGCGCCCAGCGCCACCGTGGTCACGAGAACGACCGCGGCGAGGGGGATCAAACGCCGTACCCGACGGGCCCAGAAGGCCAGCACAGCGACGCCGCCCCGCTCTTCGATCTCGGCGACGAGCAGACCCGTGATGAGAAAACCCGACACGGCGAAGAAGACGTCGACGCCCACGTACCCACCCGAAAAGCCTGGAATCGCCGCGTGGTAGGCGATGACCAGCACGACCGCCACCGCCCGGAGACCGTCGATGTCGGGCCGGTACCGCACGGCGGGAGACTAGGCGGGCAGAAGGGGGCGACGGGGTCCCCGCCCGGGAACGGTCCCGAACCCGGCGCGGAGCTCGTCGGAGGGCTCTAGGCCGACGAAGGCGCAGATCTCCTCCACGGCGGCGTCCGGATCGTGGACCAGCTCCTCGAGGGCGACCTCGAGATAGGTGGAGGGATAGGCCACGCGACGGACCGCGGACCAGCGGGTGAGGACGTTGGCGACCCGCCGCGCCGTGGCGACGACATCGTCGCCGCCCCAGCGGGCCCTCTGGTGAGACGCCACCACGTCACGCATGTCGCGATACACCGCTGCGCGGTGACACCGGTACGAGGCGATGGAGGTCGTAGCGGTTCCAGATCGGTGCGAGCAGGGAACGACGTCCGGCCCGCCGCATCATCCGCTCGAAGCGGTGGAGGGCGTGATCGGCGTCGTAGGGCCATCGGTGCCTCGTCGGGGCACGAAAGAGGTCCAGCGCACCGTCCGGGTCGACGACCGCACGGGGTTCGACCGGGAGGGAGGCCACCCGCTCGTGGCGGGCCAGGACCCGGCGCAGATGGTGGTTCCGCTGCGCCCGGTCCGGGCGACGAAGATCGGGGTCATGGCGTCCCCGTCCCGGGTCAGCGCCTTCGCCGCGATCAGTTCCGCGCGCTCACGCCCGCCCAGTCGAGTTCGCGACGTGGGACACCGACGAGAAGCACCCCGAGCCGGTCGAAGCCGGCGGCGCGAAGGGTCGCCAGAGCCGACGAGAGCTGGTTCTCGGTGCTGCGGCCGAAGCGAGCCGCGACCACCACCGGTCCGGGCTCGCCGGGACCGGGCGGGAGCCCGTGTTCCACCATGGACAGCCGGCGTCGACCCCCTCCGCGCTCGTAGAGGGCCACGGCGGCCGTGGCGGCCTCGTGCTCCCCCATGCCCACGACCGGCACAGCTCCGTCCTCGGGAACACCCGCGGACGAGGCGAGTGCGTCGATGGCCGCGGCCACGGCCCCACACTCCTCGTCGCCCGCCTCGTCCGGGTCCGGGGCGACACCCAAAGCGACGGCCGTCGGGGCCACCTTCTCGATCTGGAGCCGGCGTCGGATGTGGGGATCGAACACCACATGGAGGCCGAGGCCCACAGCCAGAAGCACGAGGGCCATCAGGGCGCCGACAGCCACCCCCCGGGCGACACCACCGCCCTCGTTGATCTCCGTGGTGACCGTGTCGGTCAGGCGATCGAACACGGCACTCCGGTAGGACTGGAGATTGTCCAGCTCCGAGCGGGCCTCGGACAGCGCCACCAGGAGCTCAGCCCGGGTCCTTTCGACGTCGGGATCATCCCCGGCGTCACCGAGGTCGGCGATCGTGGTCTCGAGCGAGAGCACCCTCTGCTCGGCCGCGACCACCGCGTCGTCGAGCTGGGGCCGCAGGGTGGCATCGATGCGCGCCAGCGCGTCGGACTGCCAGTGATCGAGGTCGTCGGTGACACCCCCGGCGTCGTCACCGGTGATGGTGATCTCGAGCGTTCCCGTCGACGGGTCGGCACGGACCGACCCGGATACGTCGGCGGCGTCCAGGGCGTCGCGGAGCGAAGCCACGATTCGGGGGAGGTCGACCTCGACGGGTGGGACCCCCAACAGACCGGCGAGGGCCGGGGTGTCGGCGAACTGGATCCTCCGGCTTCCCTCCACCGACGACGTCCGTAACGTGAGAACCGCACCGAGCAGAGCACCCAGCACCATCACGACGACCAGTAGGTGCCAGCGCCGGCGGGCCAGGCGGAGCGCGTCCTCGAGAACACTGTCGTAGATCGCCGATTCGGTCATCGTTCACCTCGCCGGCAGGGGGGCTCGCCGGTCTCCGTCGGTCACGGTACCGACCGGCACGTCGGCGATCGGCTCGCCGAGTCTAGATAGGCCGGGCAGGCGGGGCACCGACCGGCGACGGCTCAACCACACGGCGAACCAGCCCAACAGAGCCAGATCGAGGACTCCGGGAGCGAAGCCCAGGGCCGTCCGCCAGACGTCGGTCGACGTCATCAAGACGACATGGACGACAGCGATCCCGCGCACCGCGGCGGCGCTCCGCACGGGGAGCCGCCCGATGAGCCTGTCCAGCCACACCACCCCGACCGCCGCCAACAGCGACCACACGACGACCCCGGCGGGGCCGAAGTTGGCCCACCCGACCCCGAAGAAGCCGGCGTTGGCGTTGCCGAGGAGGTCGGGATGGCTCTGGAAGTAACGCACGAAGATGTGCTTGGAGAGGTCGAAGGTCTCCCCCGCCAAGAGATTGCCGAGCTTCGGGATGGACGCGCCCGCCAGGAAGTCGTGACGTGCGGGAAACTCGCGGAAGTAGGCGGTCATGACGTTGTCGGGGACGAAGAACGCCCGTCGCCACAGCGCGTGGACGGCGGCGACGACACGCTCGCCGAGACCTCCCGAGGACACGAGCCCGAAGAACAGCAGGGGGAACGCGGCCGCCAGGGGCACGAGCACCGCCAGGTGCGAGACGCGTAGCTGGCGGCCACGCACCACGAGTGCCGCGATCACGACCACCGCGGCCAGCTCTCCGACGACCGCCTTCTCGGTGGTCACGAGGGCGTAGCCGACGCCGACGGCGGCCACCACAAGAGCTGCCAGGCCGGCCACCGAGCGCCGGCGGGCATGACGACGGTCGACGAGCAGCCAGTCGCTCACGAACCACGCCAGGGCGAAGGGCAGGTAGAGATTCCGGATCACCCCCACCGCCAGTCGCAGGACCGGCGGCGACAGGCGCAACAGAGCGTTCTGACGCGCGAGGGCCACGTCGATGCCCGACGCTCCCCCAAGCAGTTCGAACAGGGGGATCCGGTCGATGGCCAGGAGCCAGACGGGCAGTATCGCCACAGCAACCGCCACGACCCACAGCACCGCGGTCCGCTCGATCCGGCGGGACAGCGGGGACCCGGTCCACCGTCGTGTCGGCCCCGACACCCGGCCGGCGGCGGCGAAGACCATCGCCCATCCGGCCACACCCGCAGCCAAGGAGAGCACCATCGCGTCGGGCACGCTCTCCCCGTAGCGGTCCACCACCGCGGGCAGGGGCGTCAACACGACGAGGGCGATGGCGCTGACGAGGACCCCCGGTAGGCGAAAGTCCCGTAGCCGGAACAAGCTCGGGTTCTCGAGAACGACCAGAAGGAGCATCGCCTCCGCCGCTGCCAACACGATCCAATCCACGGAGTCGATCCGGGATGGAGGTCGGCCGATCCGGACGAGAGCTCCGCCGAGATGGGCAGCCACCGCGGCGAGCAGGCACGACGCCGCGGTGCGCGGCAGGGGCGACGGGGCGCTCCGCGAGGATCTCATGTCAGGCCCTCGTACGAGCACACCAATCGACGGGCAACGGCCGCCAGATCGTGGCGGTCGACGACGTAGCGACGTCCGCGTCGCCCGAGTTCCTCGGCTTCTTCGGGGTGGCGAAGGAGGGCGAGCACCCTCTCCGCGATCTCCTCACCAGCAGACACCGAGGCGACAGGCACATCGGGCACCGACCTCCAGTCGAAGGGCATGACGACAGGCCTCTCGCACGCCATGGCCTCGAGTTCGGAAAGGCTCAGAATCCCGAGCCGGGCCTGCCCGATGACAACGTCGGCCTGCAGGATCTCCTCCCGGACTCCCGCTTTGTCGGACTTCGGGAGCAGTGTCACTCCCACGCTTCGCGCCTCGTCGTCGTACTCCCCGCCGGCGAAGGAGCGCACCTCGATCCCGGCACTCACCAGCTGGGCTCCCGCGTCCACCAGGCTCGTGCCGCCCTTTATCGGGCTGAGGCGAGCATGGATGAGGACACGGCCGTCACCGGTCCGGGCTCGAGGGGCCCAGAACCTGGTGTCGACGGGATTCGGCGCCACGGTCGCGCCATTTGGCACGTAGGCGAGGAGATCCGGGGTCACGACCTGAATCAGGTCGGCACGTCGGAGCGCCCACTCCACGGGCCGGAACGCGAGCGACGAGGACCTGAATCGGACGTCGGATCCGTGGACGTGGACCACCACCGGCTTCGCCCCTGCCCGCACCCAGGGCGCGTTCTGGGCCCAGTGGATGTGGACCACGTCGGGTTCGGCTGCCGTGATCTGGCGGCTGACCGGCCCCAGCAGACGTGCGACACGCTCAGCGAGCTGACCAGCTCGACGCAAGCGGGAGTCGGCTGGGGGCGGGACCGGTACCGGTACGTGGACCGCCTCCCAGGGGGTGAACTCGTTGATCCCCCGGACCAGCTCACTCGCCACGCGGGCCACGTCACCGACGTGTACGACGCGCTTGGTGGTCACGTCTCGCCCCTTACCTCGGCGAAGACCTCGAGCACCCGACGAGCTCGGGCCTCCCAGGTGTGACGGTGACGGGCGGCGCGGGCCCGTCGGGCGGCAGCCGACACCATCTGCGGGTCGTCCCGCAGGCGCGTGATCAGTCCCGGCAGGCTCGCGTCGTCGACGACCCAGCCATAGCCCTCGCTCTCGACGAGGCGCGCCGCCGCGGACGGCCGGCGCAACAACAGGGGTGTTCCGTACCCCATGGCCTCGACGCTCTTCACGGGCACGGCGATCGCCTGATACTCGCCCCCGAATCCCGCGCAGGCCACGTCCACCCGGCGATACAGCTCGCCGACCTCGGCCGCCCGGGCATGGACGATCTCGACGCGGGCGGCGTCGAAGTGAGGCGA
>RFFY01000378.1 GCA_003697065.1 Actinomyces sp.
CCCGGCGGGACTCGTGACCGCCACCCAGTCACCGGGACCGCACCGCCGGAGGGCGGCGGCCAGCTCGTCGCGGGCGTCGGGGCGGGGGACGGTCTCGATGAGGGGGAGATGCTCGACCCGGGCTCCGAGACGCGTGAGACGGCGGACCAGCTCGTCGGAGCGGTCGGGGGGTCGGCACACGGCGACCACCACGCCGGTGAGGGGTCCGGGCGCGCCGCCGCCCCCGCTCACCGGCGGTCCACCCTCCGGTCGGCGAGGAGGTCGGAGCCGCCCGCCTCGTCGAGGAGGAAGCGGGCGATCCCACGGCCGAGCGCTTCGGGGTCGTGGTGGCGGCGGGTCTCGCGGACGAGGACGTGGCCGTCGAGGGAAGCGAGCACGGCGGTGAGGACGAGCTCGTCGCCGACGGGGCGGGCGTGGGCGCCGGCGGGCAGGTCGCAGTCACCGCCGAGCTCGGCGAGGAAGGCCCGCTCGGCGTCGACGGCGCGGCGGGCGGTGGGATCGTCGACGGCGGCGAGGAGGGCGAGGAGCTCGGGAGCGGCGTCGGCCCGGCACTCGACGGCCAGGGCCCCCTGGGCCACCTGGGGGACGAACTCGTCGACGTCGAGACGGTCGACGACACCGGGGTCGAGGCCGAGACGGTCGAGGGCGGCGGCGGCCATGACGACGGCGTCGTGGTCGGCGGCGCGGGTGAGGCGGGTCTCGATGTTGCCCCTCAACTCGGCGAAGGTGAGGTCGGGTCGTAGCCACGCCAGCTGGGCACGCCGGCGCACCGATCCGGTGGCGACCCGGGCACCGGTGGGCAGGTCGGCCAGGGTGGACCCCACGAGGGCGTCGCGGGGGTCGGCCCGGGGCGGGACGGCGGCCATCACCAGTCCCGGGACGGTGACGGCGGGCAGGTCCTTGGCCGAGTGCACGGCGATGTCGGCGCGCCCCTCGAGCACGGCGGCCTGCACCTCCTTGACGAAGACGCCCTTGCCGCCCATGGCGTGGATGGGCACGTCGAGGCGCCGGTCGCCCGAGGTCGACACGACCACGGGATCGACCTCCACCTCGGGATCGACGGCGGCCACCAGCTCGGCGACGTGACGGGTCTGCCAGAGGGCGAGGGAACTGCCCCGGGTGGCGGCGACCAGTCGCATACCGGGCCCGGTGTCCCGGCTCAGAGGTCGAACAGGTCGCGCAGGGCGTCGGCCAGACGGGCGCCGCGGGCCTGGCCGGCGGCGTCCTTGAGGCGCACCGTGGGCTCGTGGAGCACGGTGTTGACGATCCCCTTGGTGAGGGCCTCGACGGCCGCCCGGGTCTCGTCGTCGAGGCCGGCGAGGCGGGAGCGGTAGCGCTCGAGTTCGCCCCGCCGGATCTCGTCGGCGCGGACCCGCAGGGCGGTGATGAGGGGGGCGACCTCCTGGGCCGAGCGCAGGGCCTGGTAACGGGCCACCTCGGCGTCGAGGATGCGTTCGACCTCGGCCACCTCACGTCGTCGACCGGCCCGTTCGGTCTCGACGAAGGCGCCGATGTCGTCCATGTCGTGGAGGGTCACGCCCGGCAGCTCGGCGGCGCGGGGATCGACGTCTCGGGGCACGGCCACGTCGACGATCACCAGGGGCCGGCCGCCGCGGGCGTCGAGCACCTCGTCGATGTGGGCGTGACCCAGGATCAGCTCCTGGGCGCCGGTGGTGGTGACGAGGAGATCGACCTCGGCCAGCAGGGAGGCGAGACGATCGAGGGGTTCGGCCCGGCCGGCGCACACGCCGGCCAGCTCGACGGCCCGCTCCCAGGTGCGGTTGACGACGGCGATGTCGGCGGCGCCGGCCTGGGCGAGGGACTTGACGGTGCCGGCGGCCATCTCGCCGGCACCGACCACGGCGACGCGACGTCCGTCGAGGCTGCCGAGTTCGCGGGCGGCGAGGGCGACGGCGGCGTGGGAGACCGAGGCGATACCGCGGGCGATGCCGGTCTCGGTGCGGGCCCGCTTGCCGACCTCGACGGCCTGACGGAAGAGGGGCTCGAGGACGGCGCCGACCGTGCCCTCGGCCCGGGCCGTCTCCCAGGCGGTGCGGACCTGGCCGAGGATCTCGTGCTCGCCGACGACGGCGGAGTCGAGCCCGGCGGCGACGCGGAACAGGTGGCGGGCGGCGTCGATGTCGTGGAAGGCGTAGAGGTGGTCGGCCACGTCCTCGGGGGGCAGGCCGGCGTGGCGGGCGAGGAACTCGCGCACGTCCTGGTAGCCCCCGTGGAAGCGCTCGGCGTAGGCGTAGACCTCGATGCGGTTACAGGTCGAGAGGACCACGGCCTCGCTCAGGTGGTCGGCGTCGGCGAGCTCGGCCAGGGCCTTGGGCAGATCGGGAGCGGCGACGGTGAGCCGTTCGAGGATGGCCAGGGGCGCCGAACGGTGACTGCATCCGATGGCGACGATCGACACGGCAACTCCCGGGACGCGGAGTCGGGGCGACGGTGACCCGACCCCTCAAGCTTGACGGTCGCGGGGGGTCACTGCCAACCCCGTCGGCGGGCGATGACCGTCGTCACGCCGACGCCCTCTGGCCGGCGATGACCGTCGTCACGCCGACGCCGACGCTCACGAGGCGCTGCGTCGCCCCCGCCGGGCGCCCTCGGAGGTCTGGGCGAGATGGAAGCCGAGGATCTGGAGCTCGACGACCAGGTCGACGGCGCGCAGTGACACCTCCGGGGGGACGGTCAGCACCGTGGGGGCGAAGTTGAGCAGGGCCCGCACCCCGGCCGCCACGAACTGGTCGGCGGCCTGCTGGGCGGCGGCGGCGGGGGTGGCGATGACGCCGATGGCGGCGCCCGTCTCGGCCACGACGGCGGTCAGCTCGTCGGGATGGTGGACCGGGACCCCTTCCACCGTCGACCCGACGAGGTCGGGGTCGACGTCGAAGGCCGCCACGACGGGGAAACCGCGCTCGCGGAAGCCCTCGTGTTTGGCGAGGGCCCGTCCGATGTTGCCGAAACCGGCGATGACCACGGGCCAGGTGTGGACGAGCCCCAGGGCCCGGCTCATCTGGAGGCGGAGGCGGGCGACGTCGTAGCCGACCCCCCGCGTGCCGTAACTGCCGAGGTGGGAGAGGTCCTTGCGGACCTTGGCGGCGTTGACGCCGGCGAGTTCGGCGAGTTCCTCCGACGAGACGGTCTCGACCCCGTCGCCGGCGAGGTCGACCAGCACCCGCAGGTACACCGGGAGGCGGGCCACGGTCGCCTCGGGGATGGGCCGCGCCGTCATGACCCCACGCTAGGGACCTCGTGCACGATTTCACAAGCCACCCCGTGGGGGCGGATGGAAGGGGGCGCCTGGGGCGGTCGCCCGTCAGGTGTCGTCGGGCCCGTCGCCGCGGAAGGAGCGGCGCAGGACCTTGCCGGTGAGACCCCGGGGGATCTCGTCGACGAGGTCGATCTTGGTCGGGCACTTGTAGCGGGCCAGGCGTGCCGCCACCCACTCGACCAGCTCGTCCTCTTCCACCACCGAGCCCTCGGCGGGTACCACGAAGGCCTTGACCGCCTCGCCGGTGTGGGGGTGGGGGACCCCGACCACGGCCGCCTCGGCCACCGCCGGATGCGACACGAGGACCCGCTCGACCTCGGCCGGGTACACGTTGAAGCCCGACACGATGACGAGATCCTTGGCCCGGTCGACGACGTAGAGGTAGCCGTCGTCGTCGACGAGGCCGATGTCGCCGGTGTGGAGCCAACCCGACGGGTCGAGGGCGGCCGCCGTGGCCTCCGGGTCGTTCCAGTACCCCGAAAAGACGTTGGGACCCCGCACCCAGATCTCGCCCGGATCGCCCACCAGGGTGTCGTCCCCGTCGCGGTCGACGAGGCGGACCTCGACCCCGGCCAGGGGCCGTCCGACCGAGGTGACCGGTGCCCCCGTGCCCAGGCTGATCGACACGCTGGGCGAGGCCTCGGTCAAGCCGTAGCCCTGGTGCAAGCCGATGCCCAGGCGCTCGCGGACGGTGTCGGCCACCCGACGGGACAGAGGCGCCGCACCCGACACGGCGATGCGGAGGTGGGCCAAGGCGTCGAGGGGCGGATCGTCGACCTCGGCCAGGGCGGCCCACATCGCCGGCGGCCCCACCAGGGCGGTGACCGACTCGGCGGCGACGGTCTCGAGGGTGGAGACGGGATCGAAGCGCTCGAGCAGCACGATGGTGGCGCCGGCGTACAGGGCGAGGTCGAGCACGGTGTTGAGCCCCAGGATGTGGAACAGGGGCACCACGCACAGCACCACGTCGTCGGGGCGCACCGCCCGCGCCGGATGGGCCTGCACCTGGCGCAGGTCGGCGGCCAGGTTGGCGTGGGACAACATGGCGGCACGGGGCGACCCCGCCGTGCCGCTGGTGAACATCAGGGCGGCGAGATGGTCGGGGTCGACGTCGACCACCCCGGCCGGTTCGGCCGCCTCGGTGAGGGCGTCGAGGTCGTCGCCGGTGGCGCTGCCCGCCGGGGTGAGGACGTGGTCGAGGTCGGGCAGGGCGGCGGTGTCGACGTCGGCGAGGACGGCTGCCCCGGCGGGACCGGCGATGACGGCGCGGGCACCGGTCGTGGCGAGCTGGGCGGCGAGCTCGGGCGCGGGGCTGGAGGGATTGAGGGGGACGGCCACCAGGCCCGCTCCCACGACGGCCAGCCAGGCGGTGACGAAGCGGGGGGTGGTGCCGCACACGATGGCGACCCGGTCACCGGGCTCGAGACCGCGGGCGAGCAGGACGGCCCGTTGGCGCGCCACCGCGTCGCGCAGGCGGCCGTAGCTGATCCGATCCATCCCGGCCACCAGGGCCGTGTGGCCGTCGGGCTGTTCGTCGATGATCGTGGCGAGGTTCACGGGTCTGTTCCCACTCGTCGACCGGTTCGTCGGATGCGAGTCTGGCACGGTCGGCGGCGCCGGTCGGCGACGGGGATCGGCCGACGAAAGGCTCAACACCTCACGGTCGGTGTCCGACAAGGGGACAGATGACCACGTGGAGTCGCCTCTTCGCCCGCCGGCGCCGTGTTCTCGCGCTCGTCGCGTTCGCTCTGGTGTCGGCGTTCACGATCCGTGCCGTTCCCGACCTGGCGCCGAAACCGGTCGCCGCCGCCCCCGCCGACGACGAGGCCGCCTTCGTCGCCGCCTTGAACCAGGTGCGCGCCGGGGTCGGCCTGCCGCCCCTCCAGGTCGACCCGGAGCTGACCGCCCTGGCCCGCCAGTGGGCCCAGACGATGGCCGACGCCGGCCACATCTTCCACGCCTCGTCGCTGAGCGCCGGGGTGACCACGCCCTGGCTCAAGCTGGGCGAGAACGTGGGCGTGGGCGCCAACGTGGAGGTGCTCGTCGACGCCTTCGTGGCCAGCCCCGGCCACTACGCCAACATCGTCGATCCCGCCTACACCCGCATCGGTGTCGGGGTCGTCTACGCCGGCAGCGCCCTCTACACCGCCCACCGCTTCATGCAGCCCGCCGGGGCTCCTCCACCCACCACCACCGCCCCGCCGACGACAGCCCCGTCGACCACCACGGCACCGCCTCCGACGACGACCCCGGCGCCCGCCCCCACC
>RFFY01000379.1 GCA_003697065.1 Actinomyces sp.
AGGTCCTCGGCCTTCTCCTTGACGTCCTCGAGACGCTCCTTGGCCTTCTCACCGAGATCCTTCAGTGCCATCGCGACCACTCCTGTCACACTCGATCACAGAACGAGACCCGGCGTGGGACGGCCACGGGGCCACCCCGCCTCACGAGCTACAACCGGCGCCGGGGGCGTCTTGTTCCCGTGCCCGGTGTTCCCGTGCCCGGTGTTCCCGTGCCCGGTCGTTCCCGCGCCCGTCGGTTCCCGCGAGCGCCACTTCGGTGACGACCCGAGCCGCGACCGTCACCCCCCGCCGAGGCCGAAGGGGTCGATGTCGTCGATGGAGGTCACCTGATCGGGCGGTGGCACCTCGACGGTGACCGGTTCACCGAAGCCACCCAGGGAGAACTCGAGACGGAGCCCGGCACCGGGTGGGGTCTGGCCGGTGGGATCGAAGCGGGAGAGGTCGTCGGCGCCGAGGACGAAGCGCCGCAGACGCCCGTCCCCGTCGATCCAGACGTCGAGGTCGAACACGGCGTCGTCGAGAGACCCGAGGGTGCCGAGAGGGTCGAAACCGCTGAAGGACTCCTCGAGGCTCTGGCGCTCCTCGGGCGTGGCGAGACGCAGAGCATCGGCCATCGACAGGGTCCCCGAGAGGTGCACCGTGGTCACCCCGTCGAGCGTCTCGGTTCCGACCACCTCGATGTCGGCGCCCACGCCGCGCATCAGATCGAGGAACTGGGTCGGATCGAGATCGACCGACATGGTGTCGACGCCGGGGGACGCCTCCTCGTCGTCGGGTATGGCGATCCAGGGCGTGTCGACCGGGAACAGGAAGGAGAACAGGGAGGCCGACACATAGGACACGCCGTCGACATGACGGACCTCGAAGGGCTCGGCGAACATGGCGGCGAACGCCTCGAGGCCCGCCGCGTCCACCGAGGGGTCCTCGGCGGCGGCGGCCCCCGCCGCCTCCAGCAGGCTCCCGAAGTCCATCCGGAACCAGGAGTTGCCGTCGGAGTCCGACGCCCCCTCGACCGTGAAGGACACCTCGCCGACATCGGGCATCCCCGTGAGGGTGAAGCTCATCGACATGTGCGCCGATTCGCCCTCGCGGGCGGTCTTCTCGGTGGACCCGAGCACGAAGGCCTTGGGATTGCGGGCCGCGGCCGCCAGGGGATCCCCGCCCCCGCCCGGCGAGGGGAGATCCGGTGTCCCGTCGCGGGGGGTCGGGTCACCGTCGGCCTGCTCGACGACCTGGGTCAGTTCGGGTGAGGCCGAGCCGCAGGCGGTGGCGACGAGACCCAGCGCCACGAGGGCCGCGGCCAGCACGCGCCCCCGACGGGCGGGGCGGCGCCGCGGGTGGACCGGGGACGAGATCGGGGTCTGCATGGTTCCTCCCATCGGCACCATGGTGGCCCATCCTGAGGCGACGGTCGGCGCGACCAGCCCGACGCTCGCCGACCGCGGATCAGGGGGGTCCGCCCCCGCCGATCTCATCGGCGCCGGGAACGAAGGCCGAGAAGTCGGGACCCCGGCGCAGGGCGTGGCCCCCGTCGACCTCGATGGCGGTGCCGGTGATCCAGCGGGCCTCGTCGGAGAGCAGGAAACGGACCAGGGCCGCCACGTCGTCGGGCTCCCCCACACCACCCAGCGGCGTGTTGGCGACGTAGGAGGCGAACACGGGGGAGTCCCGCGGGATCGCCTCCATGATCTCGGTGGCGATGAACCCGGGACGCACGGCGTTCGCCCGCACCCCCGCGGGGCCGAACTCGTCGGCGACGTTGCGCACGACGGCCTCGACTCCGGCCTTGGCGGGCGGGTAGGCCCCGAAGAAGCGATGGGTCACGTGAGCAGCGAGGGACGAGACGGCCACGATCGACCCGCCCCCACCCGCCACCATGCGGGGAAGGGCGTGCTTGACGCACACCATGGTGCCGACGACGTTCAGCTCGAGGACGCGCCGGAACTCGGCCACGTCCTGGCGGTCGTAGGGCGCCAGCGCCCCACCGCCGCCGGCGTTGGCGACGAGACCCCACAGGTGACCCTCGTCGCCGGCCGCTCGCCGAACGGCCGCCGCCACCTGATCCTCGTCGGTGACGTCGGCGACGACGACACCCACCCGGGCGCCCGTCTCCGCGGCGACGAGACGGGCCGTCTCCTCGAGCCGCTCGGCGGTCCGACCGCACACGGTGACGAGGGCACCCTCGGCGGCCAGACGCCGGGCGCAGGCGCGTCCGATGCCGGTCCCGCCCCCGGTGACGAGGATCGTCCGTCCCGCCAGCGTCGATCCCGTGTGCCCGTCGGTCATGGTCTCCTCCCCTGCCGAGTCCGTCGGAGGACCATCCTGTCTCACCCGTGCGGCGGGCGTCGCCTGCGCCCACCGCGGCGAAGGCTCCGGCGGGGGCGGCGGGCGGTCGCCCCCACCGACGATCCTCTGGCCGACCTCGGCATCGACGTCGATTTCGGGTCCCTCCCCGGCCTGGGCTGACGGGGTCGACGGCCAGCGGACCCGGTCCCCTTCAGACGGGCAGGTCGCCGGCACCCCGGCGACGCACGGCCCGGACGAGCCCCGGCGGCAACAGGAAGGCCCCGTCGGGCCCCGGCGGAAAGGGCACCTCCGCCAGCACGGCGTGACGCGGCAGGGCCCCGTAGAGATGGGGGAACCACTCGGCGGTGCCGCTCCCGGGCTCCCACACGATGGCGTCGTGGAGGAGATGGGCGTCGACGACGAGGGCGACGAGGTCCCGACGTCCGGCGAAGAAGGCGGTGGCGACCCCCAGGACCTGGTGCAGGGCCGACAGGTGGACGAAGCCCTCGTCCGCGAAGCCGGCCGGCAGGTAGGGGTCACCGGCGGCCGCCCACTCGTCGCGGCCCACCAGATGCACGAGGCGAGCCGGACGCGCCGCCCAACCCTCGTGCACCCGTCGGACGAGCTCGGCCCGGGCCTCGTCGGACAGCCCGAAGGCCGCCACCGCCGCCCGCTCGGCCATGGCGGCCAGCTCGACGCGGTCCATGCCGTGGTGGCGGGCCACCAGCTCGAACTCGCGGGCGGGGGTGGTGGTCGTGATCGTCCGGTCGTCGGGGGACAGTGTGATCCGGAAGCCGGCGTCGGCCAGGAGACGCACGGGGTGGTCGGCCACGTCCAGCCCCAGACAGGCGTTGGAGGTCACACACGTCTCGAGGGGCAGACCCTGCTCGCGGACGATCCGGGCCGTCGGCCCGAGCTCGACGATGCGGCCGTCGGCGACACGGCAGTCGTCGATGAGGCGCCAGGCGTGGCCGAGGCGGTGGGGACGGCAGGAGTCCACGGCGTCGGCGACCTGGTGGACGCCATCCATCTCCCCGGCGTGCACCGTCAAGCCGAGTCCCGCCTCGCGGGCGACGTCGAAGGCGGCGGCGTGCTCGTGGGCCGGGTGCTCGGGTTCGAGGCCGGCGAGGTCGAATCCCACCACCCCCCGGTCGGCCCAGCGGGCGGCCAGGCGGGCCGCTTCGAGGCTGCGGGCCGGGTCCTGCTCGCGCAGGCCGCAGACGACGATCGACGCCGTGGTGCCCGTGTCGGCGGCATCGGCGACGCCGGCCAGGACGGCCTCGAGCACCCGGTCAGCGTCGAGGTCACCCCGGGTGTGCTCGAGTGGGGCGAAGCGCAACTCGGCGTGCACGACACCGTCGGCGGCGAGATCCTCCACGGCCTCCCGCGCCACCCGACGCAGCGCCCGGCCCGTCTGCAGCACCGAGATCACCAGGGCGAACCGTTCCCATGCCGTCGACAGGTCGATGTCGGGAGACAGGGTCATCCAGGCGGCGAGCCCGTCGGGATCGTCGGTCGGCGTCGCCAGGCCGGCGGCCCCGGCCAGTTCGAGGACCGTCGTCGGGCGCACCCCGCCGTCGAGGTGATCGTGCAGGACGACGAGGGGTCCGGGCCGCAGGGGCGCCGTCACGAGCGGAGGCGTCCCGAGGACTCGAGGACCTCGACCAGGCCCGGGTAGCCGTCGAGGCCGGTCAGGCGCCGGTCGACGTACATGAGGCCGAGGGTTATGGCGATGAAGGACACCACGAAGTTGGCCAGGCTACGCGTGAGGAAGAAGACGTTGAAGCCCGAGTTGTTGAACAGCCAGATGTCCCACACCGACGAGGCGAGCTCGTAGACGACGATCATCCAGGTGGCGGTCACCATCGTGTCGTGGAAGACCCGGTGCTCACGCACGGCGTCGTCGAGGTGGACGAAGCGGGGGATGAGCCACTTCAGCAGGGGCCGGCCGGCGACGATGGTGCCGGCGACGGCGGCCCCGATGAGGATCTTGGTGGCGATCCCGATCCCGAAGTAGACCGCTTCGGGGCTCACCCCGAAGTCCACGAGGTCGCGCTGCACGGCGATGGTGACGGCGGCACGAGCCACCAGGTAGGCGGTGATCGCCGGGAGCCAGGCTCCGATCGGCAGGCCCCGGCGACGCCGGGCGTAGGCCGCCTTGAGGGACCAGGCCGTGGCGGCGACGACCGCCGCCTCGATGTTCACCAGGTTGAACAGCACGAAGAAGAGGGCGACCGGCATGAGCTGGTCGAGGGTTCCCCCCTTCAGAGGTGCGGTGGCCTCGGGGGCGTCGGGCGGTGTCCCGGGTTCCGCCGTCATGGCGCCAGCGCCGCCCAGGCGTCGAAGACGGTCTCGTCGCCGAAGATCTCGAGTCGGTCGCGGCCCGGCCGGCCCCACAGGGCGGTGGCGAGGTCGGAGGCCGACCCGCGGGCGGCGGCATCGCCCTTGGCGTGTTCGTGGGTCATGACGATGCGGTCACCGTCGGCGGCCAGGAGCCATTCGCCCTCGCCGTCGGTGCGGTGCAGGTGCAAGGTGGCGGCGGGAAGCCGAAGGGGCTCGCGTCGCCGGGCGTGGGGCACGACCGTGTCGTAGAGCTCGTCGACGAGGTCGACGGCGACGTCGGCGTCGACGGGAGTGACGGCATCCACGGCCGCCTCGGCGTCGACGCGGTGGATGGTCGTCTCGTGGGCGGCACGTCGGATGTAGAAGGCCGCCGTCGGGGTGGGGCCCCAGGTCCACAGGGGTTCGGCGGGATCGACGTCGGCGAGGGCGGCCACCACCGTGTCCAAAGCGGCGGCGCCGAAGTCGACCACGGCGTCGGGCCCGGGGGCGGCCGGCACCTCGTCGCGGGGCACGGGTCCCGTCGCCCGCTCGCGTACCTGGGCGGCGATGGCGTGGTGCACCCGGGCGGTGTGGGCCACGAGGTCGGCCACCGTCCAGCCGGGGCACGTCGGCACCGCGGCGTCGAGAGCGCCGCCCGCCACGGCGAGGAGACGCTCGCCGTCGCGGCGGAGCTGGTCGAGATGGCGGGCCCGGTCGAGCATGCCTTCAGTGTGGCGCGTCCCCGCCCCGACGCGGTAGCGGCCGTTCGGCCCATTCTCCCGGCTTCTCCCGGCTTCTCCCGGCCCGGCGGCGACGCCCCGGTCGACTGGCGCCGCCCGCCCCGACGGCCGACACTGGGCGCCGCACGCCCTGCCCGGCCGGCGCGGCGTGGCTCGCACCGGAGACTCGCCGAAGGAGCCGTCATGGGCACCTATGCCATCACGGGATCGGCCTCGGGGATCGGGGCGGCGGTTCGTCGCCTCCTCGAGGACCAGGGCCACCGCGTCGTGGGCGTCGACCTGGCCGACGCCGAGGTGACCGCCGACCTCTCCGGACCGGCGGGCCGGGCGGCGGCGGTGGCCGGTGTCCTCGACGCCAGCGGCGGACGCCTCGACGGCCTCGTCACCGCCGCCGGCCTCGGACCGCCCCGTCCCGCCGAGGCCATCCTGCGGGTCAACCACCAGGGCAGTGTGGCGATCCTGGAGGGGCTGCGTCCCGCTCTCGCCGCCGCCGGTTCTGCCCAGGCGGTCCAGATCGGCTCCAACGCCACCACGACGACACCCGGGATCCCCGACGACGTCGTCGAGGCCCTGCTCGACGGCGACGAGGACCTGGCGGTCGAACGACTCGCCCCCCTGCCCGCCGAGTTCGCTCCCTCCCTGGCCTACGGGGCGTCGAAGACCGCCGTCACCCGCTGGTGCCGGCGGGCCGCCGTCACCGAGGCGTGGGTGGGTGCAGGGATCCGGCTCAACGTCCTGGCTCCCGGCGCCGTGCGCACACCCCTGCTGCAGGCCGGGATGGACGATCCCCTCTACGGCCCCCTCATCCGCTCCTTCGAGATCCCCGTCGGCGAACCGGCGACCGCCGAGGAGATGGCGGCCTGGGTCGTCTTCTTGTTGTCACCGGTCGCCCGCTACGCCTGCGGCTCGATGATCGTGGTCGACGGGGGTTCGTCGGCTCGTCTGCGCGCCGACGACTGGCCCCGTACCTTCCAGCTCTGAGTGGTACCGCCCCCGGCGCATCCGGCGCCGAGGCGGCGGCCGCCGACGTCCGGCGGGGCTCAGCCCAGCATGCCCCGCTCGGGCTTGCGGACCCCCAGGGCACGCTCCTCGGCGATCTCGTCGAGGGTGTCGGCGTCGAAGCCGAAGGCGGCGCCCGCCCCCGACTCGACGAGCTGTTTGGGGATGGCGGTGATGGTGTAGTCGTCGGGCACCGGCGGCGCCTCGTCGACCCGCCGCCCGAGAGCGGCCTCGACGATGGGGGCCCACGACGCCTCGCGCGCCGCCGCCCCCGCCTCGTCGCGCTCGCGGAACTCGGGCAGGACCTCACGCCCGAAGCGCTCGAGTGACTCGCAGATGTCCTCGTGGCGGTTCCGGCCCGCCTGCATGACGAAGATCACCTGATCGACACCGGCCTCCTCGTAACGCCGCAGGAACTCGCGGACCTGGTCCGGCGTCCCGATGGCGCCCCTGAGGCCGCTGGTGTCGCCGGCGGCGATCTTGGCCCCCAGGCGCTCCTGCTCGAGGGCGAGCTGGACCTCGGGGTCGTAGCCGTGCTCGGCCCTCTTGGCGCGGAACTCGTCCCAGACGCTGGTGCGGGCCGGACGGTGTTCACCGAAGACGTAGTAGTGGGCGAGGGAGTAGCCGAAGAAGTTGCCCCCCTCGAGGCCCATCTCGAGGGCGCGGCGCTCGTCGGGATGGCACATCATCGGTGTCACGCACGCCAGGTTGGGGTTGACCGCCCGGCCCACCGGGACGCAGCGCTCAGCCATGGTGGCGCGGTAGTCCTCGACCCAGTGGCGGGCCTCCTCGGGGTCGATGAAGGCGAAGGTCAAAGCGCCCATGCCCTTTTCGGCCGCCAACAAGATGGTGTCGCGGCGCGAGCAGGCGACCCACAGGGGAGGATGGGGCTTTTGGACCGGCTTGGGGACGACGTTGCGGGGCGGCACCGAGACGAACTCGCCCTCGTGCCCGCTGAAGGGCTCCTCGGTGAGGCAACGGATGGCGACCTCCAGGCCCTCGAGCCAGGCGTCGCGTTTGCGCTCGAAGGGAACGCCGAAGCCGCCGAGCTCGGCCTCCGACGACGACTCCCCGCTACCGAAGTCGACCCGTCCCCCCGACACCAGGTCGAGCATGGCGATGCGCTCGGCCGTGCGGACCGGGTGGTTGAAGCCGGGTGCCGTCAGCACGATCCCGTGACCGAGCCGGATGCGCTCGGTGCGCTGGGAGGCGGCGGCGAGGAAGACCTCGGGAGCCGACGAATGCGAGTACTCCTCGAGGAAGTGGTGCTCGACCTCCCAGACGTAGTCGATGCCGAGACGGTCGGCGAGCTCGATCTGTTCCAGGGCGTCGCGGATCAGGCGGGCCTCGTCGTCGGGGGCCCAGGGTCGGGGGAGCTGGTGCTCGTAGAAGATGCCGAACTTCACGGCGTCGACCTCCTGTCGTCGTGGCCCGGTGACCCGGCCGCCCCGGAGGCGACGAGGTCGGCGGCGAAGCCCTCGGCGACGGCGTCGAGGTCGCCGAGATCGGTGTCGAGGACCCAGGCCCTCTTCAGGTACAGGTGGGCGTCCACCTCCCAGGTGTACCCCATCCCGCCGTGTACCTGGACGCAGTCGCGCCCGCAGGCGGCGGCCGTGCGCGCCGCCATCAGGGCGGCCACCCCCACCGCCCTGTCCGGGTCGAGGGTCTCGGGGTCGTCGAGGGCCACACCGGCCGCGTACACGGCGGCCCGCAGCACCTCGACCCGGGTCGCCATGTCGGCGCAGCGGTGCTTGACGGCCTGGAAGGCGCCGATGGGGCGACCGAACTGGTGGCGTTCCCGGGCGTAGGCGACGGCGAGCTCGGTGGCGCCCACGGCCACACCGAGCTCGAGGGCCGCCGTCAGGAGGCGGAAACGCAGACGGAAGAGGCGGGCATCGGCGGCATCGCCGACACGCTCACCGGTGGGGAGCTCGGTGACCCACCACACCGGGGTGAGGGGATCGAGGGGATGCTCGGCGCGCCGGGCCTCGAGACTCGCGGGGTCGAGGCGCCACAGACCCTCGTCGTCGACCACCACGAGGGCGTCGAGCTCGCCCAGATGGGCCACGGTCACCCCGTCGGGAGCGCCCGGGCCCCGCTCGACGGTGCCGACCACGGCGCGTCCGTCGAGGGCCCCGTCCACCAGCTCGGCGGCGGCGGTGGTGGCGGCGAGGGGGCCCGGCACCAGATGGCGGCCGAGCTGTTCGAACACGACGGCGGCGTCAGCGAAGCCGAGCCCCACGCCACCGCCTTCGGGCGCCACCCACAAGCCGAAGACGCCGGTCTCGGCCAGCTCCCGCCACCGCTTCCGGTCGAGCCCGGCGCCGATCATCGCCCGGACCGCGGCGCGCTCGAAGCGCCCGGCGCACAGGGCGTCGACGGCCTCCTGCAGCGCCCGCTGGTCGTCGCTCAGCTCGAGATCCACGGCGTCATCTCTCCTTCGGAAGCCCCAGGACCCGCTCGCCGACGATGTTGCGCTGGATCTCGGACGTGCCGGCGGCGATCGACAGGGTGAGGGTGTAGATGCGTTCCTCGACGTGATCGAGCCCCGACAGTCCCCCGGTCTCGCCGAGGGCCAGCCCGGCCCGGCCGAGGAGACGCCCGGCGAGATCGGCCATGCGGCGGCGCACGTCGGCGTAGGCCAGCTTGAAGACCGAGCCGCCCGGGCCGACCATCCCCGTGCGCTGGGCCTGGGAGACGTTGCGCCGGGTGAGGGACCACAAGGCGTCGAGTTCGGCGTCGAGGCGGCCCAGTTCGCGGCGGATCTCGACGTCGTCGGCGGCAGTGGCCGAGCGGCGTGTGACCCGGGTCGCCACCGCGGCCAGATCGGCGAGGAGGCGCATCGACCCGAGCAGCTCGGAGATGAAGGCCGTACCCCGCTCGAAGGAGAAGGTCACCATGGCGACCCGCCATCCGTCGTTCTCCGCCCCCACCCGGTTGGCGACGGGGATGCGGACCTCGTCGAGGAACACCTCGGAGAACTCCCCCGCCCCCACCGCCGTCTCGATGGGTCTGACCTCGATCCCGGGCAGGTCCATGGGCATGATGAGCCAGCTGATCCCCCGGTGGCGGGGGGCGTCGGGATCGGTGCGCACGAGCAGCTCGCACCAGTCGGCGACCTGGGCGAAGCTGGTCCAGATCTTGCGGCCGGTGACCACGTAGTCGTCGCCGTCGCGCACGGCCCGGGTCTGCAGGGAGGCGAGATCGGAGCCGGCGTCGGGTTCGCTGAAGCCCTGGCACCACACGTCGTCACCGCGCAGGATGGGCTCGAGGTGGCGGGCCCGCTGCTCGTCGCTGGCTTCGGCGATGAGGGTGGGACCGGCGTGGAGGAGACCCACGAAGTTGACACCCACGTAGGGGGCACCGGCCCGCTCGGTCTCCTCGAGGAAGATGAGGTGCTCGGTGGGGGTGCTGCCCCGGCCCCCGTACTCGCGGGGCCAGTTGATGCCGGCGTAGCCGGCGTCGTAGAGCATGCGCTGCCAAGCCGTGTCGTAGGCCCGGCGAGCCTCGACGTCGGTGCGGTCGGCGGGTGGCGGCCCGACCTCGGGCAGGACCTCGGCCAACCAGGCGCGCAGCTCGTGGCGGAAGGCCTCCTCGGCCTCGGAGTAGCGCAGGTCCATCGCCGATCGACGCTATCTGCCGACCTGACGATCCGTCAGATCGCCGGGGCGGCGAGGGAGACGGCGAGGGCGGCGTGGAGGGCGACGGCGACCACCACACACACGTGCCAGATCTCGTGGTAGCCGAACACCTCGGGAGCGGGGTCGGGTCGCCGGGCCCCGACGACGAGCGCGCCCCCCGTGTAGGCGGCGCCGCCGCCGAAGAGAAGGGCGAGCTGGCCCGCGTCGAGGGCGCGCACCATCTGGGGAACGAAGACCAGCACCGACCAGCCCAGGCCCAGATAGATCGCGTTCATCACCCCGGCCGGGGGATGCCAGGGGGTCCACTCGGCGACGATGCCCACCAGGGCTCCTCCCCAGACCAGACCGAGCAGCCACCACGACACCGGCGGCTC
The DNA here is from genome assembly GCA_003697065.1 of Actinomyces sp. Lineage (GTDB taxonomy): Bacteria > Actinomycetota > Acidimicrobiia > Acidimicrobiales > Aldehydirespiratoraceae > J010. The sequence goes on from RFFY01000379.1 coordinate 10,363, forward strand.
GAGGGCCAGCAGGGCGACGGGCGTGGCCGAGGTGGGGAACATGACGAAGATGGCGGTGTGGTCGGCTCGTACCAGGGTCTCGACCGTCTCCGCCGACCAGTCCCGGGCGTGGACGACGGCGCTGGTGCCCAGCATCACCGCAGCACCGGTGAAGAAGACCGCCAGGGCGAGGCGACCCCGCATCCCGTCGGCGGTGGCGACCAGGACGACTCCGGCGGGGATGGTGGCGAGGGCCGCCCACCGGTGCAGACGCCCGCGCCAGCGGGGCCGGGGGCGGCGCAGGAGACGCCGGGCCGACGGGGACAGGGAATCGATCACCGCGTTCAGGGTACGGGTGCCGGTCCCCCGCCGGCGTCCCGGCCCCGGAAACGAGGAGCGGCGGGGGTGCGGCGGGGTCACCCCCACCCGGCGGCGCGCACGGCGGCGGTGGCCGCCATCGCCACCACGACCACGGC
>RFFY01000045.1 GCA_003697065.1 Actinomyces sp.
CACGTTGCCCACGGCGTGGGCGAGGTCGAAACCGACCGTGGCCCCCACGGCGTGGGCGGCTGTGGTGATCTCGGCCAGAGGGAGGACCTGACCCGTGTAGTACTGGACGCCGGGCAACAGCACGAGGGCCAGCTCGTCGCCGAGGCGCTCGATGGTGTCGAGCACGTCGGCCACCTCGAGGGTGGCGGCGCCCGGGCGGGGGCCCACCGTGACCAGGGACTCGGCGGGGTCGAGGCCGTGCCAGCGGATCTGGCTCTCGACGGCGAAGTGGTCGGAGGGGAAGGCGTGCTCTTCGACGAGGACCCGGTGGCGTCGGCCCTGAGGCCGGTAGAAGGTGGCCAACATGAGGTGGAGGTTGACGGTGAGGGCGTTCATCGCCACCACCTCGTCGGGCTCGGCCCCCACGATCCGGGCCAGGGGCTCGGTGAGGAACTCGTGATAGGGCATCCAGGGGTGCTCGCCCTCGGTGTGGCCCCGCACCCCGAGGCGGGCCCAGGCCTCGAGCTCCTCGTTCACCCTCTCGACGGCACGGTGGGGGCGGGGACCCAGGGAGTTGCCGACGAGGTAGACCTCCTCGCTCCCGTCGGGGCGGATCGGGATGGCGAACTCGTGGCGTCGTGTCGGCAGGGGATCGGCGTCGTCGAGGGCCCGGGCCGCCTCGATCGAGATGTCGCTCATCACGCACCCCGCCCGGCGGCGCTGGCGGCGAGGGCGGCGCCGGCATCGTCGAGGCCCAGCCAGCGACGGGGAGCCTCGTGGAGGATCTCGCGTTTTTGCACACCGTCGAGGGGAGCCGAGCGCACGAGCTCGCCGATGCGTTCCTCTCCCAGGGGGAAGGGGTGATCGGAACCCAACAGGACCCGGTCGGAGCCCATGACCTCGACCAGGAGGCGCAGGGAGCGGGTGTCGAACACGGCACTGTCGACGTAGAAGCGGTCGACGTAGGCCGAGGGGGGCAGGGAGGAGCTGCGGCGCACGATGTCGCGGCGGTGCCAGGCGTTGTCGGCGCGCCCGACGAGGAAGGCGAAGGCGCCACCACCGTGGGCGAAGCAGAGTCGCAGGCGGGGATCGAGGCGGTCGAAGGCACCCTCGAGGGCGAGGTCGAGCACGGCGAGGTGGGTCTCGGCCGGCATGCCGACGAGCCACTGGAGCATGTGGTGCTCGAGACGGGGATCGGGGGTCATGTCCCAGGGGTGGACGAGCACCGGGACACCGGTGGCGGCGCAGTGGTCGAGGAAGGCGCAGATGGCGGGGTCGCTGAGGGGGCGGTCGCCGACGTGGGTGCCGATCTGGACCCCGCGGTGGCCGGCGGCCACCGCCCGGTCGACCTCGGCGCAGGCGGCGTCGGTGTCCTGGAGGGGGACCTGGCAGAAGGGCAGGAGGCGGTCGGGGTGGCCGCGGGTGAGCTCGAGGACCCGGTCGTTGACCTCGGCCGCCCAGGCGGCGCCGGCGGCCGGGTCGAGGTCGTAGGCGAACAGCAGGGGCGGGACGCACACGACCTGGCGGTCGACGCCGAGCACGTCGAGCTCGGCCACCCGGCGGTCGGGATCCCACAGGGCGGCCTGGACGGGCCGGTACTCCTCGTCGCCGCGCATCATCATGCCCCGCTCGGCGTCGTCGACACGCAGCCACAGGGCAGGACGTCCCGACCCGCGGCGGGGGCGGGGCAGGCGGGGCATCACGTGGCTGTGGACGTCGATCATGTCGTGGCCACCTCGGTGTCGTGTGGTCGGTGTGGTCGGTTCCGGTCGGCGCAGGGCGAAGGGCTAGAAGGCGGTGCGGATCTCCCACAGGTCGGGGAAGGCCGGGCGGAACAGGGTGGTGCGCAGGTAGGCGGCTCCGGCCGAACCCCCCGTGCCGGGCTTGGCCCCGATGGTGCGCTGCACCATCATCACGTGGCGGTAGCGCCACTCCATGAGACCCTCGTCCATGTCGGTCAGCAGCTCGCAGATCTCGGCCAGGGCGGGGTGATCGCGGTAGATGGCGACGAGGACCTCCTGCACCCCGGGGTGGGGACGGACGGGTTCGGTCGGATCACGTTCGAGCACCTCGACGGGTACGGGGTGCCCCGCCCGGGCGAGGAAGGCCAACCAGGCGTCCCACACCGAGGGCTCCTCGAAACGGCGCCGGAGACGGTCGGGACGGGTCGTGAGCCCCTCCAGGCGCTCGAGGTGGGCCCGGTCCTTGAGTCCGAGGCGGAACTCGAGTTCGCGGAACTGGACCGACTGGAAACCGCTCGCCCCCTCCAGACGCGAGCGGAACGACACGAAGTCGAGGGGGGTCATGGTCTCGAGGACGTCGACCTGGGCCACGATGGTCTTGAGGATCTTGAGCACCCGCTTGAGCTGGTGGGTGCCCCGGTGGGGGTGGTCGGCGTCGATGTTCTCGACGAAGCGGTCGAGCTCGTGGAGGATCTGCTTGAACCAGAGCTCGTAGACCTGGTGCACGACGATGAAGAGGTGCTCGTCGTGCTCGGGCGGGTCCGAAACGCCCTGCTGGAGCTCGAGGAGTTCGTCGATGTGCAGGTAGCTGCCGTAGGTGAGTTCAGGTCGCACCCTCGCCTCCCTGGGTGTCGGTCGCCACGGTGATCCGACCCCGTGCCACCTCGCCCGCCCGGATGTCGGTCCAGTCGGCGTCGGCGGTGCGGGCCCGGTTCTCGGCGTCGTAGGCGGCGACGAGGGCGGCGGCCCGCTCGAGGTCCACCTGGTCGAGCTCGGTGACGCCGTCGGTGAGTTCGGCCAGGATCTCGGCCTGGCGCCGGGCCCGCCGCTGGACCTCGGCGTAGGGAATCGTGTGGAACATCACCATGGCGTAGCGGGGGATGAAGCGCCCCGGGAAGCGGCGCTCGAGCTCGAGGGCGAGGCGACGCCGCAGGACGTGGCGGGGGTCGATGACGCCGCTGCGCATCTCGAGGTAGTTGTCGAGGGCCATGTCGGCGATGGCGTCGGTGTCGGGGCGGCGCTCGGCCTCGAAGGCGGCGAAGGCCGCCGCCCGGTCGTCGGGGTGGTCGTCGAGGTGGCGGGCGAGCACCAGGCACGACTCGAAGGCGGCGTTCATGCCCTGACCGTGGAAGGGGACGATGGCGTGGGCGGCGTCGCCCAGCACCACCGCCCGGTCGCCATGGCTCCAGCCCCGGCAGCGCACGGTGGCGAGGGAGCCGGTGGGGTGGGCGAGGAACTGGTCGGCCAGGTCCGGGACGTGGGGGACGAGGTCGGGGAACTCGGAGGCGAAGAAGGTCTCGACGGCCTCGGGAGTGTCGAGGGCGGCGAAGGAGGCCCCCGGCCCCTCGTGGGCGCAGAACAAGGTGGCGGTGAAGTCCCCGCCGGGGTTGGGCAAAGCGATGAGCATGAACGACTCGCGGGCCCAGATGTGCAGGGCGTGGGGGTCGAGACGGAAGGCCCCGTCCGGGCCCGGCGGCACGGTGAGCTCCTTGTACCCGTGGTCGAGCTCGTCGACGCGGACCCGGGCGTCGCCGGCCTCGACCAGGGCCCGCCTCACCTCGGAGTTGGCGCCGTCGGCGCCGTAGACGACCTCGGCGTCGACGAGGCGGTCGCCCTCGGGCGTCTCGAAGCGGAGACGTCCCGAGTCGAGGTCGACCTGACGGCAACGGTGGCGGAAGAGGATCTCGGCGCCGGCCTCCTCGGCGGCGTCGAGGAGGATGGCGTTGAGGTCCGAGCGGGAGACCGAGTGGATCACCTCGTCGGCCGTGTTGCCGTAGGGCTGGAGCTCGCAGGTGCCGTCGGGGGCGTGGACCAGACGTCCGCGCAAGGGCACGGTGATGGGGTCGACACGGTCGAGGACACCGACCTCGTCGAGCACGACCATGCCCCGGGTGGCGAGGGCCAGGTTGATCGAGCGCCCCGCATCGATGTCCACCCGCCTGAGGTCGGGCCGGCTCTCGTAGACCCGCACCCGGTGGCCGCGGCGGGCCAGGAGGACGGCGAGGACGGTGCCGGCGGGACCGCCGCCGACGACGACGGCGTCGCTCACGATCCCTCCCCCAGGGACAGACCGGGACGGTGGGCGGTCGCCTTCATCTCGACCAGGAGGTGGGGATGGGGAAGCTGGTGCACCGCCACGGTGGTGCGGGTGGGGCCGGACTCGTCGAAGACCTCGGCCCAGACCCGGTTGTAGCCCCCGAAGTCGTTCATGGTGGCGAGGAACACGGTGACGTCGACGAGATCGGCGAGGCCGGCACCCACCGTCGAGAGGATCCGGTCGATGTTGTCGAGCACGGCCCGGGTCTGGACCTCGATGTCGAGATCGACGGTGCCGAGCTCGTCGACGGCCGCACCGGCGATCGTGTTGTCGGGCCGTCGGGCGCTGGTACCGGAGACGAAGATCCAGTCCCCGACGACGCGCAGGTGCGGAAAGCGGCCCCGGGGTGTCACGAGTCGGGTCATGGCGGTCACCTTTCCCGTCGAGCTTGGGCCACCGCGGCGGCGATGACCACTGCCGATCCTCGCACGAACCATGTCTGCGATGACATAGCTGAGCGGGCGGGCCTCGGTCCGCGACGTCCCGGCGCCCCGGCCACTCCCGGCTTCCGGGCCGGTCTTGCACCGTCGCCTCCCCACAGCCGACACTGCGGGGCGTGCAGCGCTTCACCGACCGCGTCGTCGTCGTGACCGGGGCGAGCCGGGGGATCGGGGCCGCAGCCGCCGAACGCCTGGCCGCCGAGGGCGCCCGGGTGGCGCTGGTGGCCCGCACCGCCGAACACCACCCGGTACTCGCCGGCTCCCTGGCCGACACCGCCCGCCGGTGCCGGGCCCACGGCGCCGAGGCGCTCACCATCGTCGCCGACCTCACCGACCCCGACGACCGGGCCCGGGTCATCCCCGCCGTCGAGGACGCCCTCGGGCCCGTCGACGTCCTCGTCAACAACGCCGCCGCCGCCATCTACGAACCCACCCTCGAGCTCTCCCTGAAGCGCCGACGCCTCATGACCGAGCTCAACGTCCACGCCCCCGTCGACCTGGCCCGCGACGTCGCCCCGAGCATGATCGAACGGGGTGAGGGATGGATCGTCAACCTGTCGAGCGCCAGCGCCGAACATCCCGAGGGCCCGCCCTACGACCTGGGCGGTGTACGCGGCACCTACGGGTTCTACGGGGCGACGAAGGCGATGCTCGACCGCCTGACCACGGCCCTCGCCAGCGAACTGCACCACCACGGGATCCGTGTCAACGCCGTCGAGCCCCGGGCGGCCGTCCTCACCGAGGGCGCGGACGCCCGGGTCGATCCCTCCGTGCTGGCCGGCAAGCTCGAGACCATCGAGGCCATGGTCGAGGCCCTCACCTGGTTGTGCTGCTGCCCCGCCGACCACACGGGTCGCCTGGAGGTGAGCCTCGAGCTCATCGCCCGCGAAGGGCTCGAGGTCCGCACTCTCGACACCCGCTCCCCCGCCCCCCTGGCACCCTCGTGAGCGCGAGCACCGACCCTGTCCTCGTCGAGGTCGACGCCGGGGTCGCCGTCGTCACCCTCAACCGGCCCCGGGTCCTCAACGCCTTCTCACGCGCCATGGGTGAGGGGCTCGTCGCCGCCCTGCGTCGCCTGGACGCCGACGACGAGGTCCGGGTCGTGGTGATCACGGGTGCGGGCCGGGCGTTCTGCGCCGGCGCCGACCTGTCGGGAGGCGGTGGCACCTTCACCGGCGCCGACGGGTCGGGCTTCCGCTCCGATCCCCTCCATCGCTTCCATCCCTGGGACGTCCGCAAGCCCGTGATCGCCGCCGTCAACGGTCACGCCATCGGCCTGGGACTCACCCTCACCTTCCAGTGCGACCTGCGCCTGATGGCCGCCGACGCCCGCTACGGGGTGGTCCAGGTCCGGCGCGGGGTGCTCCCCGACCTGCACGCCCACTGGACCCTTCCCCGCCTCGTCGGGTGGTCCCGCGCCGCCGAGATCCTGCTCACGGGCCGCCACTTCGACGGCCGCGACGCCGAGAGGTGGGGCCTCGCCGTCGCCGCCCCCCCGGCGGCCGAGGTCCTTCCCCGGGCCCTCGCTCTCGCCGGTGAGATCGCCCGGGAGACCGCCCCGGTCTCCGTCGGCGCCGCCAAGCGGCTCCTGTGGGCCGACCGACCCGGGCGCCACGAGATCGACCGGCTCGAGACGGCCCTGCACCGTCACCTCTTCGGCCTCGCCGACGCCCGCGAGGGGGTCGTGGCCCACCTCGAGGACCGCCCACCCCGCTGGACCGGATCGGTCGTCCACGACTGGCCCCACGGGCTCCTGCCCGACCGACCGGAGGACCCGGCGTGAGCGGGGGCGACGTCACCCCGGCCGTCTCCGACGGCGACGAGGTCGGTCTCGTCGTGTCACCGACGGCCGGAAAGGGTCGGGCGGCGGGCGTCGCGGCCCGGGTGCGCCAGGGCCTCTCCCGCCGGGGCCTGGTCGTGCGCGACCTCACCGGGCCCGAACCCGACGCCACCGTCGCCGCCGTCCGCCGGGCCACCGGTGCCGGTCTGGGCCGCGTCCTCGCCGTGGGCGGCGACGGGACGGTCCACCACCTGGCCCGGGCCACCGCCACGACCGGCACCGTCATCGGCCTGGTTCCCGTGGGCACCGGCAACGACTGGGCCCGGGCTCTGGGCCTGCCCGCCGATCCCGACGCCGCCCTCGAGACGGCCCTGGGACCCGCCCGACCCCTCGACGCCCTGGCCGTCGGTCCTCCCGACGGGGGACGTGACGCGCCCTCCGCCTGGATCGCCACCGTGGCCACCGCCGGCTTCTCCGGCGACGTCAACGCCCGCGCCAACGCCATGCGGTACCCGCGTGGCTCGGCCCGGTACACGATCGCCACCCTCGCCACCCTCCCCCGCCTCCGCCCTCGGCGTCTGGTGCTGGGCCTCGACGGCACGTCGGTCGGCTACGACGACGTCGTCCTCGTCGCCGTGGGCAACACCGCCCACTTCGGAGGCGGCATGGCCATCTGCCCCGGGGCCCGACCCGACGACGGCTCAGCCGAGGTGGTGGTCGTGGCCGGCATCGGCCGGGTCGGCCTGGCGCGCTTTCTCCCCCGCGTCTTCGGCGGGCACCACGTCACCCATCCCGCGGTGCACCGTCACCACGCCACCGAGATCTCGCTCACCTGCCCCGACGGCCCCCTGCACCTGTGGGGCGACGGCGAACCGGTCGGCCCCCTACCGCTCACCCTACGGGTGGTCCCCGGCGCCCTCCGGGTAGCCGTGTCGGACCCCTGACGCCCGGCGCACGACCCGGAAGCCCAGGTTCCCCGTGGTGGAGTCGGGGGTGCTCGAGGACCGGGCGCCCACCCGGTAGCGGTTGCAGTACGACTCGTGGCACAGGTAGGAGCCGCCGCGCATCACGCGACGGGTCCCCGCCGGCGGGCCGACGGGATCACGACGGGGTCCGTCCCGGTGCCAGACCGGATCGAACCAGTCGGTGCACCACTCCCAGACGTTGCCCGCCACGTCGTGGAGGCCGAAACCGTTGGGAGGGAAGCTGCCCACCGGGGACGTGCCGTACCACCCGTCCTCGCAGGTGTTGTGGGCGGGGAAGGTGCCCTGCCAGATGTTGGCCATGTGGCGCCCTGCGGGCGTGAGCTCGTCGCCCCAGGCGTAGCGGGCCTGGTCGAGCCCGCCCCGGGCGGCGTACTCCCATTCGGCCTCGGTGGGAAGGTCGGCGCCGGCCCAGCGGGCGAAGGCGATCGCATCGGTCCACGACACGTGGACGACCGGATGGTCCTCGCGCCCGGTGAGGTCACTGTGGGGGCCCTCGGGATGGCGCCAGTCGGCGCCGTGGACCTGGCGCCACCAGGGCGTCCCCACGACGCCCCGCGTCGGCGGGAAGTCGTCGGGCAGGAGGCCGGCGAAGACGAACGACCAGCCCTCCCGTTCGGCCAGGGTGCGCCAGCCCGTGTCGGCGACGAAGGCGGCGAAGGCGGCGTTGGTCACGGGGGTCGACGCCACGGCGAAGGGCGAGACCGTCACCTCGCGCACGGGCCCCTCCCCGTCGGCGGGGAAGCGCTCGTCGTCGGTGCCCATCCGGAAGGTGCCGCCCGCCAACTCGACGAAGGAGACGCCCGGTCCTGTCGGGGGGTGCCCCTCAGGAGGCG
>RFFY01000380.1 GCA_003697065.1 Actinomyces sp.
GCCAAGACGCTTCTCAGTTCGCTCGGTGACCAGCGGTCGAGCGGTGCGGTCACGCGGATCAGGTACTCACCGTAGGCCAGCTCGTCGGGCTTCTCGCGAGCGAGCTCCGACAGAGCCCCCCGGATACGCCGTCGTATCCGGTTGCGGGTCACGGCGGTCCCCACCTGACGGGGGATGGCGAAGGCGACACGCAGGGTCCGTTCACCGGCGTCGCCCCCTGTGTCGGTGGCAGGCCGGTACACGACCTGGATCGGTCCCCGCCGGCGCCGCCTGCCCTCACGTCGGAGGGCCTCGAAGCGGCGTCGCCCCGTCAGCGAGGTGATCAAGCGGCCAGGCGGGCGCGTCCCTTACGGCGGCGGGCGCGGATCACGGCCCGGCCGGCGCGGGTGCGCATGCGGGCGCGGAATCCGTGCTTCTTGTGGCGCTTGCGGACGTTCGGCTGGTAGGGGCGCTTCATCAGGTCCTCCGAGGCGACGAGGGGGTGCACCCGGGTCGGGACGGTGTCGCCGTGGCACGATGACACTCTGGCCCGGCGACACGGGGCGACCCGGACCGGCCTGTGGAAATCGCCGGTCGCGGCGCCCTCACCGTAGGGTCACCGAGCCCCGGTGGCAACCAGGGATCCGCACCGTCATGGCCCCGGTCACCGGCCGCGACCAGCGGAGGCCGACGGGGTTCGGGGCCCCTCGGGCGTCGTGCCGCTCGAATGACACCGATGTCACCGAAACCACACAGCTGTCATTCGACGCGCCGCTGCCCATGACTCCTCGGCATCCGGCGCCGGAGACTCCCTCCGGCTTGCGTCCCCACAGTGTGCTGGTACGTTCGCCGGTCCCATGACGACGCCCGAGTGCGCACCCCCCGGGTCACCGCCTCGGCTCATCGACATCTTGCGAGCGACGACGATCGACGACCACCTCGTCCACACCTGTGGACGACGCTGTGGAGACGGGATGGACAGGTGACCACGCACGACGAACCCGACGACCTCTGGACCCATTGCGCCGCCAACATCCGAGCCCAGGTCAGTGACGCCGTCTGGCGCACGACCTTCAGCGGGGCCCGGGCCATCGCCCTCGAAGACGGCGAACTGGTCCTCGAGGTTCCCAACAGCCTCCAAAAGAGCCGCATCGAAGGCCGCTACCTCAGCCTGGTGCAGGATGCCATCGACCAGAGCGCCCCCGAGATACGCGTCCGGGTCGAGATCTCCGACGACCGGGGCCGCCTCGATCTCGAGGTACCCCCACCCGATCTCCCCGACGCCGCGACCACCACCGCCGAACGCGCCGAGCCCGCCACCGCCACCGGCGCCACTCCCGCTCCGCCCCTGGCCACGGGTTTCACCTTCGACGACTTCGTCACCGGCGCCTCCAACCGCTTCGCCCACGCCGCCGCTTTGTCGGTGGCCGAGACGCCGGCGGCCTCCTACAACCCCTTGTTCATCCACGGCGACTCGGGCCTGGGCAAGACCCACCTGCTGCGCGCCATCGCCCACTATGTGACCCACCACTATCCCAACTACCGGGTCCGCTACGTGTCGACCGAGACCTTCCTCAACGAGTTCGTCGAGGCCATCCGCACCAACGCCCTCCCCGACTTCAAGCGGCGCTACCGCGAAAACGACGTCCTGTTGGTCGACGACATCCAGTTCATGGAGGGCAAGGACGGCCTCCAGGAGGAGTTCTTCCACACCTTCAACGAGCTCCACCAGAACCACAAGCAGATCGTGCTGTCGTCGGATCGACCGCCCGATGCCATTCCCACCCTCGAGGACCGCCTGCGCAACCGCTTCAAGTGGGGCCTGATCACCGACATCCAGCCCCCCGATCTCGAGACCCGCCTCGCCATCTTGCACAAGAAGGCCGAATCGACGGCCGTGCAGATCCCCGACGAGGTCTTCGCCTTCATCGCCGAGAACATCACCGAGTCGATCCGTGAACTCGAAGGGGCCCTCATCAAGGTCACGGCCTACGCCAACCTCACCCGCCAGCCCCTGACCCTCGATCTGGCCCGCCTGGTGCTCGCCGACCTCATCACCAACCTCGACAAGCCACCGGTCACCGCCGAGCGCATCATCGAAGAGACCGCCGCCCTGTTCGGCTTCACCCCCGAGCTCATCGTCGGCGGCAGTCGGCGCCGCCCCCTCGTCGAGGCCCGCCAGATCGCCATGTACGTCACCCGCAACATGACCGAGCTGTCCTATCCCGACATCGGGCGGGCCTTCGGCAACCGCGATCACACCACGGTCATGCACGCCGTGCGCAAGATCGAGGAACGGATGGGGGAGCGTCGCCAGATCTTCGACCGCGTCCAGGAGCTCCAGCAGCGTCTCAACAGCGGGTGACACCGGGCCGGACCCGGGGACGACCCTGGGGACGAGGCGGGGAGATCCTCGGGACGAGAGCCCCCTCGTCCCCACCGGTCCCCAGCTCCCCCCGGTCCACCCGCCCCGACCCGCGACGGATGGGGAGACGGTGGGGACGCCCGATCCCCGCCGATTCGGGCCTCACGGGTCCCTATCCACAATCCACAGGCCCTATCAGGTCCTACTATCAGACATCTCCAACACCGTGAAAGAAGTGGTCCCACCATGGGCATGAAGTTCCGATGCGAACGAGACGTCCTCGTCGAGGCGCTCGGCGCCGCCGGCCGGGCGGTCACGACCCGCGGCGCTCTGCCGGTGCTGCAAGGTGTGCATCTCGAGTTGAGCGGTGACCGTCTGCGCGTCACCGGCAGCGATCTCGATCTGACCATCTCCGTCACCGCCACCGTCGCCGGCAACAGCGACGGGGTGGCGGTGCTGCCGGCCAAGCTCGTGACCGACGTGGTCCGCTCCCTGCGCCCGGGTGCGGTCGACGTGAGCGTCGACGACGACGACGCCCGCATCGTGGCCGCCCCCTCGGAGTTCGCCATCCGGGTCGTTCCCGCTGACGACTTTCCCCAGCTGCCCGAGCCCGACGGCGACGCCGTGACCCTCGACGCCGCCGCCTTCCGTGAAGCTCTGCGTCAGGTGGTTCCGGCCGCCTCGTCCGACGATGCCCGACCGATCCTGACCGGTGTGCTCATGGCGGCCGAGGCCGACGGGTTGCGCCTCGTCGCCACCGATTCCTACCGCCTGGCCGTCCGCGATCTGCCGGGCACCTCGGTGCTCGGTGAGGGTCAGCACGTCCTGGTCCCGAGCCGGGCCCTCACGGAGCTCGGTCGGGTGATCGGCGACGGCACCGACCTCACCTTGCGCCTCGGTGACCGCGACGCCCGCTTCGAGGTCGGTGACGTGACGGTGGCGACCCGTCTCATCGAGGGCGACTTCCCGAACTACCGGGGCCTCATCCCCCAGAACCATCCGAACCGTCTGACCGTGCCCCGCGACGACCTGCTCGAAGCGGTCAAGCGGGTCCGGCTCCTGGCCCAGGAGTCCACCCCGGTACGTCTGGCCATGTCGGCCGACGGATTGGAGCTGGTGGCGGTGACCCAGGACATCGGTCAGGCCCACGAGTCGGTGCCGGCCCGCTACGAGGGCACCGACCTCACCGTCGCGTTCAATCCCGAGTACCTCCTCGACGGCATCGAAGCCGCCGGCGGCGACGAGATCACCCTCGAGACCGTCGACGAACTCAAGCCCGCCCTCATCCGCTCGGTCGGCGACGACTCCTACCTGTACCTGCTCATGCCGGTCCGGGTCAGCTGAGACCGGCCGGCCAGCCGGCGTGCGTGTCACCCATCTGTCCCTGCGGGACTTCCGGTCCTACGCCGACGCCGAGGTCGATCTCGCCGAGGGTCTCACCGTCGTCGAGGGCCCCAACGGCGAGGGCAAGACGAACCTCGTCGAAGCGATCGTGTGGCTCTCGGGGGCCGGTTCGTTGCGGGGGGCTCCCGACGAGGCTCTGGTACGACGGGGGGCGCAGGAGGCGATCGTGCGGGCCGAGGTGGTGGGCGACGACGCTCGTGAGCACCTGATCGAGGTGGCCATCAACGCCCGGGGTCGCAACCGGATACAGGTCGACCGCCAGGCGGTGCGCCGCGTGGCTGACCTGGCGGGAACCCTGGTGGTCACCGTGTTCGCCCCCGACGACCTCGAGGTGGTGAAGGGTTCGCCGTCGCGGCGTCGTCGCTGGATCGACGAGGCCGTCACGGCGTGTCGTCCCCGCACTGCCCGCCTGCGCAGCGAGCTCGAACGGATCCTCCGCCAGCGCAACGCCCTGTTGCGTCAGGCCGGCGGGCGTCTCGACGAGTCGGCCCGCATCACCCTCGACGTGTGGGACGCCAAACTGGCCGAGGTCGGCGACCGCCTACGTACCGAGAGGCTGACCACGCTCGCCGCCCTGCGACCCGCCCTGGTCGAGGTCCACCGCCGGGTGGCGGGCGGTTCCGACGAACTGGCCGCCGAGTACGTGTCGAGCTGGCCCGCCGACGAGGCGCTGGCCGACGCTCTGGCCCGGGTACGCGATCTCGACGTGCGACGGGGGGTCACCACGGTGGGACCCCACCGCGACGACATCGAGTTCACCGTCGACGGTCTCGCCGCCCGGGTCCACGCCTCCCAGGGCGAGCAACGCACGGTGGCGGTGGCCCTGCGCCTGGCCGTCGACGCCGTGGTCCGGGCCGAACGGGCGGTCGTTCCGGTGCTCGTCCTCGACGACGTGTTCTCCGAACTCGACGACGAACGCGCCGCCCGCCTGGTCGAGGCCCTGCCACCCGGCCAACGCATCGTGACCACGGCCACCGGTCTGCCGCCGGGCACCCGGGCCGAGCGGGTCCTGCGGGTGTCGGCGGGCCGGGTCAAGCCGGTCGAGCCGGGACCGGATCTGGTGGTGGCACGGTGACCGGGCGGGGGGCGGACCGCGGGCGGTGGCGTCGGCCCGGTCACCGCGGCGACCCCGGTCCGCGACCGGTGGGGGCATCGCTGGAGCGTCTGCTGGGTCTGCTCGACGTGCCCTCGCCGGGCGTGCTCGAGGTGGTCTTCGGCCGGTGGGAGGAGGTGGTGGGGCCCGATCTCGCCGCCCGCAGTCGCCCGGTGGGCATCGACGGCGACGAACTCACCGTCGAGGTCGACGACGGGGCCTGGGCGAGCGAGTTCCGCTGGCTGCACGACGAGATCGTCGAACGTCTCAGCACCGTCTCCGGCAGTGATCGTCTCCGTCGCGTCCGGGTGCGTGTCCGGCGGCGCTGAGGGGGTATCTCCAACCCGCCTCCCCCCGCCCCTGCCGAGCCGTCGGAAGCGCCGTCCGCGGGGGTCGCGCTGGTAGACTGGACGCACCGTGTCGAGGCGGATTCACCAGCGGTGGGACACCGCGACGAACCCCACCGCAGACCCGTCCGCTCCCGATCCGTCGCCTCGCCCGCACCACCGTGTCCCGCGGTCGAACCGGTCCCCGATCGCACCGCTCGCCGGCCCGACCGGCTCGATCGCGAGCCCGGCGGTCCCCGATCCGGCACCGTGCGACACGTCGGGTCGCGTCGCCTCGTCGACAAGCCAGGAGAGCCCGTGACCACCGCCAGCGAATCGTCCTACAGTGCCCGGGACATCACCGTTCTCGAGGGTCTCGAGGCGGTCCGGAAGCGTCCGGGCATGTACATCGGCTCGACGGGTCCGACCGGTCTGCACCACCTCGTCTGGGAGGTCGTCGACAACGCCGTCGACGAGGCCATGGCGGGCTACTGCTCCCACATCCGGGTCACGATCCTGCCCGACGGCGGTATCGAGGTCGAAGACGACGGGCGGGGCATCCCCGTCGATCCCCATCCGGCCTACGACGACCTGACCGCCGCCGAGGTGGTCCTCACCGTGCTCCACGCCGGCGGCAAGTTCGGCGGCGACGGCTACAAGGTCTCCGGCGGCCTCCACGGGGTCGGCGTCTCGGTCGTCAACGCCCTCTCACGTCGGGTCGAGGTCGAGATCGACCGCGAGGGGCGCCGTCACCGCATGGAGTTCGCCGACGGCGGTCAGCTCGTCTCCCGCCTGAGCGACATCGGACCGTCCCCGGTGATCGAGGGTCGGCCCCGCACGGGCACCATCGTGCGCTTCTGGCCCGACCCCACCATCTTCGACGAGGTCGAGTTCCGCTTCGCCACCCTGCTGGACCGGTTCCAGATGATGGCCTTCCTCAACCGGGGTCTCGAGATCCGCGCCCGCGACCTGCGACCCGGGACGTCCGAGGAGATCCGGGTCCCCGCCGACGCCGGACGCGACGGGGACTGGGTCGTCTTTCGGTACGAGGGCGGCATCGTCGACTTCGTCCGCCACCTCAACGCCGCCAAGGAGGCCCTGTTCGACACGGTGGGCTACTTCGACGGTCGCGACGACGACCAGGAGGTGGAGATCGCCTTCCAGTGGAACACCGGCTTCAACAGTGACGGCATCCACTCCTTCGCCAACGGCATCGCCACCCTCGAAGGCGGCATGCACGAGCAGGGTTTCCGCACCGCCTTGACCCGCACCGTCAACGCCTACGCCCGCGACAAGGGACTCCTCAAGGAGCGCGACGACAACCTCACCGGCGACGACATCCGCGAGGGCCTGACCGCCATCATCAGCGCCCGTCTCGCCGAGCCCCAGTTCGAGGGCCAGACCAAGTCGAAACTGGGCAACGTGTCCATGCGGTCCCTCGTCGAGAAGGTCACCAACGAACGTCTGGCCGAGTGGCTCGAGGAACACCCGGGCGAGGCCCGCAAGATCGTCACCAAGGCCCTCAACGCCGCCCGGGCCCGGGTGGCGGCCGCCGATGCCCGCAAGGCCATCCGCGCCAAGTCACTGCTCGACGGGGCGGGCATGCCCGACAAGCTCAAGGACTGCTCGGCCCGCGAACCCGAGCGCCGCGAGCTGTTCATCGTCGAGGGTGACTCCGCCGGTGGCTCGGCGGTGCGGGCCCGCGACCCCGAGACCCAGGCGATCCTGCCCATCCGGGGCAAGATCCTCAATGTCGAACGGGCCCGCCCGGACAAGATGCTCAAGAACAACGAGATCCAGGCCCTCATCACCGCCATCGGTGCGGGCTTCGGGCCCGACTTCGATCTCGAGGCCGTCCGCTACCACAAGGTGATCATCCTCGCCGACGCCGACGTCGACGGCAGCCACATCCGCACCCTGTTGCTCACCTTCTTCTTCCGCCAGATGCGGCCCCTCGTCGAGGCCGGTCACGTGTACATCGCCCAGCCACCGTTGTATTCGACCAAGGTGGGACGCGAGACGGTCTACCTCAAAGACGACGTGGCCAAAGAGGAGTTCCTGGCCCGGCGACCGAACCACAACAAGGACTTCCAGCGCCTCAAGGGCCTCGGCGAGATGGACTGGGACGAGCTGCGTGAGACGACCATGGATCCCCAGCGGCGCACCCTGCTGCAGGTCACCGTCGAGCAGGCCGCCATCGCCGACGAGATCACCTCGATCCTCATGGGTGACGACGTCGAACAGCGCCGCTCCTTCATCGTCACCAACGCCCGCGACGTCCGCAATCTCGACTTCTGACCAGGCGAGGCACGCCACCCGATGAGTGACCAGACCCCACCCACCGACGGACCGACCGACGCCGGCGACGCCACCGACGCGAACGGCGACGACGTGGTCGTGATCGAGATCCAGGAGGAGATGGAACGCTCCTTCCTGGACTACGCCATGTCGGTCATCATCTCGCGGGCGCTCCCCGATGCCCGCGACGGGCTCAAGCCCGTCCACCGCCGGATCCTGTGGGGGATGTTCGACCAGGGCTTCCGTCCCGACCGCAGCCACGTGAAGTGCGCCCGGGTGTCCGGCGACGTGGCGGCCCGCTTCCACCCCCACGGCACCCAGGCCATCTACGACGCCCTGGCCCGGATGGCCCAGCCCTTCTCCCTGCGCCATCCCCTCATCGACTTCCACGGCAACTACGGCTCACCGGAGGATCCGCCGGCGGCCGACCGCTACACCGAGGCCCGCCTGGCGCCGCTGGCCATGCACATGCTCGCCGACATCGACGAGGACACCGTCGACTTCGTCGACAACTACTCGGGCGAGTTCACCGAGCCCACCGTGCTGCCGGCCCGCTTCCCCAACCTGTTGGTCAACGGCAGCCAGGGGATCGCCGTCGGGATGGCGACGAACATCCCGCCCCACAACCTGGGTGAGGTCATCGACGCCGTCGACCACCTGCTCGCCCATCCCGACGCCACCGTCGACGACCTCATGGCGTTCGTGAAGGGGCCCGACTTCCCCACCGGCGGCCAGATCCTGGGCCGGTCCGGCATCGAGTCGGCGTACCGCACGGGGCGGGGATCGGTGAAGATGCGGGCCCGCGTCGAGGTCGAGGAGACGGGTCGCCGCACCGAACTCGTCGTCACCGAGATGCCCTACCAGGTGTCGGTGGCCCAGGTCGCCCGCAAGATCGCCGATCTGGTGAACGCCCGCGAGCTCGACGGCATCGCCAACGTCAACGACGAGAGCTCCGGCGACGACACCCGCTTCGTCATCACCCTCAAGCGTGACGCCAACCCCGAGGTGGTGCTCAACAACCTCTGGAAGCACACCCCGCTCCAGTCCAGCTTCGGGGTCAACATGGTCGCCCTGGTCGACGGTGTGCCGCGCACCCTCGATCTGCGCGAGGCCCTCGTCGCCTACGTCGACCACCAGATCGAGGTCGTGACCCGCCGCTCCCGCTACCGCCTCGACGAGGCCGAGCGGCGCCTCCACATCCTCGAGGGTCTGATCAAGGCGCTCGACCTCATCGACGCCATCATCGCCACCATCCGGGCCTCGGAGGACCGGGCCGCGGCGCGCTCGGCCCTCATGGCCGAGCCCTTCGAGTTCAGCGAGGTCCAGGCCAACTACATCCTCGACATGCAACTCGGCCGCCTCACCCGTATGGGACGCTCGGAGCTCGAGACCGAAGCCGCCGAGAAGCGGACCCTCATCGCCGAACTGCGGGCCATCCTCGCCGACGACGCCAAGCTCCGCGGTGTGATCCGCGAGGAGCTCGCCGCCATCCGTGAGGAGTTCGCCGAGCCCCGCCGCAGTGAGCTGACCATCGATCCTGGCGAGATCGACATCGAGGACCTCATCGACGACGAGGACGTCGTGTTCACGATGTCGGCCAGCGGCTACGTCAAGACCGTCCCCGCCGACGCCTTCCGCACCCAGGGCCGGGGTGGTCGCGGGGTGGCGGGCGCCAGCTTGAAGGACGACGACTCGATCGTCCATCTGATCTCGACCACCGCCCACTCCTACCTGCTCTTCTTCTCGAACCGGGGGCGCGTCTACCGGCTCAAGGCCCACGAGGTGCCGATGAGTTCGCGCACCGCCCGGGGCACCGCCATCGTCAACCTCCTGCCCCTCCAGCCCGACGAGACGATCGAGGCGGTGATCGACACCCGCGACTACGAGAGCTACCGCTTCTTGTTCTTCGCCACCGCCCGGGGACGGGTGAAGAAGACGGCCTTCACCGCTTACGACTCGTCCCTGCGGGCCGGCATCATCGCCATCCGGCTCAACGACGACGACGAGCTCGTGGCCGTCGTTCCCGCCGACGAGGGCGACGACATCCTGCTCTCGTCGCGTCTGGGCCAGACCATCCGCTTCGCCGAGAGCGAGGTCCGGGCCATGGGTCGGTCGGCCGCGGGCGTGGTCGGGATGCGCTTCAAGCACGAGGGCGACCGGGTGGTGGCGTGTGCCGTGGCCCGCCAGGATGCCGAGCTGCTCCACGTGACCGAAGGCGGCTACGGCAAGCGGACGCGGGTCTCGGAGTTCCCGGTCAAGCACCGCGGCGGGATGGGCGTGGTCGGCATCAAGCTCGTCCCCGACCGGGGCGAGGTGGTCGGTGCGGTCCAGGTGGAGGAGGGCGACGAGATCCTCCTCGCCAGCGAAAGCGGCGTGGTCATCCGGGTGCCGGTGGCCGATGTGTCGGTCCAGGGCCGCTCGGCGACCGGGGTGCGGATCATGAACCTCGATCCCGACGACAAGGTGGCCGTCGTCGCCCTCCTCGCCCGCGACGACGAAGAGTCCGACGACGGGACCGACGCAACCGACAGGACGAACTCGGCCGACGGGACCGCCTCGGCCGACGCAAGCAGCGCAACCGACTCGGCCGACGGGGCCGATCCGGGCGTGTGAGCCCGACCGGCTCACGCGACGACGTCCCCCACTTCCCCCTCAGATCCGCCCCTGCCGTGCCCCCGGGCCCGGGGCGGTCCACGTCGAGGAGGTCCGATGGACGCGCCCGCGTCGACCCCGCCCGCTCCGACAGCCGGTACCGGCGACGGGGGCCAGGTGGTTCCCCTGATGGCCCTGGTGGTCGCCCTGGCCGCCGGGGTGCTCTATGTGGCGACCCTCGTCGGTCCCCACCTCGACGCCGCGGCCCGGGCGCGAACAGCCGCTGACGCGGCCGCTTTGGCCGGAGCGGTCGACGGGCCGGCCGCCGCCGGGCGATTCGCCCGCGACAACGGCGCCGAGCTGGTGTCGTTCACGCGAGACGGCGACCGGGTCCGCGTCGAGGTCCGCATCGGGGAAGCCCGGGCGACGGCCGAGGCTGCCGCCTCGGTCACCTGGGTCGCTCCCGGCGGTGGCTGAGCGGCCCCGTTCGGCGGTCGGGGCGTGGTGCGCCGTGTCCGCCCGCGTCGAGCCCGTAGACTCCTGCGGTGCAGGTCCCGACCGGAGTACTGTCCCCATGACGTCCGATCTGAGCTTCGAGCTGCCCGACGGCGAGGAGCTCGTCCTTCCCGGCGATGACCCCGCTCCCGGCGTGGCACCGCCCACCCCGACCGGCGCGGTCCCCCCCGTGAGCGCTCCGACGGGCGCGGTGGCCGCCCCCGCC
>RFFY01000046.1 GCA_003697065.1 Actinomyces sp.
GGTGGCGAGGTCCGGCTCGCCCTCGGGCTCACCGCCGTCGCTTCCGCCGTCGGGGGTCTGGTCCGGCGGCGCCGATCCGCCCTCGTCGACAGGGCCGATCACGATGTCGTCGAAGCGCTCCCCGGGGAAGAGCTTCTCGAGAGCGTCGGGTAGGTCGGTACCCAAGGCGATGCGCTCACCGTCGCCGATGGCCGCCACCACCCCCGTCATCACCGGGATCGAGGTGCCCTGGGCTTGCACGTACAGAGGGCGCAGGTACAGGATCGAGTCCTCGATGGGCAACAGGAGCAGGTCGCCGAAACTGATCTGGGAACCCTGGTCGTTGAGCAGGGTCAGCTCCCGCGAGATCTCGGGCTTGGTGGCGATGTTCGACGCCACGATCGCCGGCCCGGGCGCCTCGACGCCGGTCACCTCGTAGCTGACGAGGCGGGAGGTGCCGTCGGGGCGGGTCTCGCCCACCATGAACGCCGTGAGCTCCTTGCGGCTGTCGTCTTCGGAGATGGGCACGAAGGAGCGCAGGGTCACATACGACAGGTCGTCCTCGCCCGGCAGCTGCATGAGGGTGTAGTAGGGCTCGATCCGGGCCTCACGCCGCGACACGGCGCCCGTGTCCGACACCAGGGTCTCGCTCGTGCCCACGTTGACCGACCGACCGGGATCCTGGGCCACCGCCCACTTCTCGGTGCCGATGATGAGGCGGGCCGGATCGTCGATCTGGTACGAGGCCCACATGTTGGTCTGCACCCGGAACAGGTCCTGGGGGTAGCGCAGGTGATCGCGGAGCTCGGCGGGCATCTCGTCGAAGTCGACGAACATGCCGGGGAAGGCGTCCCGCCACGCCTCGATGATCGGATCGTCGACGGGCATGGCGTACAAGGTGACATCGCCGTCGTAGGCGTCGACCACCGCCTTCACCGAATTGCGCACGTAGTTGAAGCGCCGGCCGGCCAGATCAGACGCCGCCGGCAGGCGCCCCGTCTCGGCCCGTTGGGCGTAGGGGTAGCGGCTGGTGGTCGTGTACCCGTCGAGCACGTACACGACCCGACCGTCGAGCATGACGGGGAACACGTCACCGTCGAAGGCGATGAAGGGCGCCACCTTCTCGACGCGGGTCCGGACGTCGCGTTCGAAGATGACCCGGGTGTCGGCGTCGATGAAGTTGGAGATCAGGGGATCGAGCTGGGCGAAGCGCAGGGCGAAGGCCGCCCGCCGCACCAGCGAACCCATCGGCACGCCCCCGTGGCCGTCGTAACGGAAGGGGATCTCCTGGTTGTTGTCGTCGACGTAGTCGACCTCGTCGCGGGTCGAACCGACCAGGGCGTAGCCCCCGAGGTCCTCGCCGTAGTAGAGCTGGGGCTGGTCGAGGGTGGCGTCGAGGCGCTCGTCGACGCTCACCGGCAGGCCGCTCACCAGGAAGTCGGGTCGACCCCGCTCGGTGGTGACGTTGGCCCGGGCGGCGGCCACCCCGTAGCCGTGGGTGATGGCCACGTGCTGGCGCTCCCACGAGTCGAGCTCGCCCAGGTTGAGCTCGCGGGCCGCCACCACGACCTGGGTGAGCTCCCCGTCGACCCGGTAGCGGTCGACGTCGAGCACGGGGGCGAAGCGGTAGAACTCGCGCTCGCCCTCGAGCCGCTCGAAGGTGTCCTGTACGACCACGGGGTCGAGGAGGCGGGCGTTGCGCACCGTGGCGGCCGCCGATCGGATCTCGTCGGGGGTCAGCTCGTCGCTGTACACGAAGGGCGCCTCGGTCAGGTCGGTGCCGGGCTGTAGCTGGAAGGCCTCGCGGGTGGCGGCGATGTTGCGCTCGGTGTAGACGGCCTCGCGGGTGGTGGTGTTCGGGTCGACCCGGAAGCGCTGGACGAAGGCCGGGTAGATGCCCCCCATCACGATGGCGACGAAGGCCCACAGCCCGGTGGCCACCACCGGCAGGACCCAGCCCCGGCGGCGCACGTTGACGACGAACAGCACCACGGCGAACACCGAGATGAGCAGGAGCAGGTTCAACGCCGGGAGCTGGGCCTTCACGTCGGTGTAGAGGGCACCGTCGACGACACCGCGTGTCGACACCGTGAGCTCGAAGCGCTGGAGCCAGTAGTCGCCGGTCTTCACCAGGGCCAGAGCCGCCAGGATGATCGACAGGTGCATCTTCACCTGGGGGGTCACCCGACGGTCGGGCGGAGCCTGCACCCTGATACCACCGTTGAGGTAGTGGGCCACCGTCGTGAGCACGAAGACGATGACCAGGGAGGCGAACAGCCAGCTGACGACGAAGCTCAGGAAGGGGAGCTGGAAGACGTAGAACCCGATGTCACGACCGAAGAGGGGGTCGTCGACGCCGAAGGAGCGCCCGTTGACGAACAGGAGCCACTCCTCCCACTGGCTGGACACGCCGGCCCCGGCGATGAGGGCGAACAGGCCCGCTACCGCCAGGCGCAGGAGGCCCGTACGTCCGGCCACGAAGTCGTGGTAGCGGGCGAGCATCTCCTCTTCGGGGCCGGCGGTGCGGAAGGGGGGCGCCAGACGGTCGGCGATGAAGAGGTTGAACCAGGCGAGGACGAAGAAGAGCCCGATGAAGATGATCGACAGCGCCACCTTGGCCCCGAGGACCCGACGCCACACGTCGGTGCGGCCCACGGCGTCGAACCACAGGTAGTCGGTGTAGAAGATGGCGATCCCGCGCAGGGACAGGAGCAGGACGAACGCCACGGCCACGGCGACGAGGGCCACGACCCGCCATCGGCCGCTGCGGCGACGCCGACGCGCGGGGGGAAGATCGGAGGCGGCACGCACGCCGTCACCCTATCCGGCCCCGTCGCGGCGCTCGCGGTCGGCCCCGGGCCGGTGAGGGGCGGACCGGGAGGGGGCAGTGGCGGCTCAGGCGGTGTCGGGGGGTTCGACGACATCGGCCAGGGCGGTGAGGGCGTCACCGACACGGCGACCCCGGGCGTCGCGGTAGGCGGCCCGGAGCACGGCGGTCAGCTCGTCGGCGTCGTCGCCCTCGTCGAGGGCGGCGCGGAGGCGGTAGCGCAGGGGGTCCTCCACCAGCTCGACCACGACCGCCACCGCTGCGTCGACGTCGGCGTCGTCGACCAGGACATCGGCCAGGACGTCGGCCAGGACCGGACGCCACCTCTCGACCGGATCGCCGGCGAGGTGACGGGCGACGGCATCGACCCCCTCCCGGCGCAGTCCGTCGAGCAGGTCGGCCTGCTCGTCGACGACGGCCCGCTTGAGGGTGCGCCCGAGAGCCGTCCACCAGGCCGCCTGCCCGTCCGGCCCGGCCTCCCCCCCCTCGCGTTCTGGCTCCGGTGACGACTGGGTAGCCGCGTCTGAGGGAGCCAGAACGGGGGTGGGGGGGTCGTCGAGGACGGTGTGGGCCTCGGCGACGGCGACGGCCCTGCTGGAGCGGAGCCGACGGAACAGGTCGTCGAC
>RFFY01000381.1 GCA_003697065.1 Actinomyces sp.
ACTACAAGCTGCAAGTTGAACAAGTAAATTCTTCCTTGGGTGTGGTGAAAAGAAACACGCTGCATTTCCCCCTTTCAGCTTGTCTCTCTTCTCAAACTTGTAATCTGGAACCACTGCTGGAATATGCACAGCTCTGATTCCTACAAGTTCGTTGAACCACCTCTGGTCCTCTGTAACGAACAACCCTTCAATCATCCCTTTCCTGTATAGGTCACGAAGCTGTAGAAGCAATTCCTTTTCACTGTTTGTTACATCCATCTCAACCTGGGCTAGATTCGAGCAAAAATATACCCAAGTTCTTTGCCCTGGTTTCAGGAACTTCTCGTACTGTCTGTTCCACCCTCCCAGAATGAGCATATCTCCAGATTCTTCTGGGGAGTTGATCCTTTCTGCACCAACCAAGGCTGCCAGAGAGGAAATAGCGGACACAACGCCAGGGTAATTCGCACTGTACCAGGTGATTTTCATATCGGTAAGCCTTTCTCCTCTTTCTGCGTTTTCCATGACTACCTTCAAGGCTTTCTCTGGTTTGTTCAAGCACTTTTCTACTGCAACGATTGTGTTTGGTTTTTTGTTTACGACTTTGGAGATTTCCTCGATCCACTTCTCTGGACCTGCGTCGTAGGGGAGAGTATATCGGACGTGTGCTGGCAAGTTGCCACGGTCGGAAGAGAGGACAGGCAAGCCTGCAAGCGAAGCCTCAAGCACCACCTTCCCGTAGGTCTCGGAGAGGAACGTCGGGTGAATCAGGATGTCGGCGGAGGCGTAGATTTCCCTCATCGGCACGGAGAACGGTGTCACGACAGTCACGTTCGGCGACCTCTCGAACTTCTCCTCCCCCCACTCGTAGTCAAGCAAGTCGTACGGTACGACAAGGAAGTGCATCCACTCGGGAGCACGTTCGATAATCTCCAGAATCAACGGCATGAACTTGAGTAGTCCCACCACAAGAACGTTCTTCCTTGCCCTCCACTCTCTGTCAGCACACTCCAATGGGTAAACCAACGGCTCACAAACAACAGGATTCGCAACACCAACAGAACGTAACCACTTAGCAACAAAATCAGAGTTACAAAGCACTGCATC
>RFFY01000382.1 GCA_003697065.1 Actinomyces sp.
CGCCTCCGGGCGGTCGACGGTCCGCCCGTCATCCTGCTGTCGGGACGGGGCGAGGAGGCCGACCGGGTCCTCGGGTTGGAGATGGGCGCCGATGACTATGTGACGAAGCCCTTCTCAGGCCGCGAGCTCGCCGTGCGCGCCCGCAACATGATCCGCCGTCACGCCGGTCGCGTCAGTGCCGGTCCCCATCACCACCGCACCTTCACCATCGGGGGGCGGGAGATGACGATCGACATCACGGCCCGGCGGGTCCACATCGACGGCGAGGAGGTCAGCCTCACCCCCAAGGAGTTCGACCTGCTCGACTGCTTCACCCGCAACGCCCGCCAGGTTCTCACCAAGCCCCAGCTCCTCCGGGCCGTGTGGCAGGCCGAGGTGGGTTGGGTCGGCGAGGCCACCGTCACCGAACACGTGCGCCGCCTGCGACGCAAGCTGGGGTGCGGCGAGTGCATCGACACCCTCTGGGGTGTGGGGTACCGCTTCGACCCCGACACCTGAGCGGCCACACCAGATCCGTCCTCCCGGGCGGGCGGGCGGTCCCGGGTCCTCCGGTTCTCTCACCGGGGGACCCGGTCGCGTCCGGGCCGGGGATGGGTCCGGACCGGGGTGGGTCCGTCAGCCCGCCACACCCGCCGCGGCGGCGGGGCGGGGGCGGGAGGCCGCTCGGCGGGCCTTGCGCTGGGCCATGATCCGGATGACGGTGAGGAAGAACACGCCCTGGATCGAGGCCAGAGCGACCCAGCGGTAGGCCGGGTTCTTCACGTCGGTGCCGGCCTGCAGCCCGTGGATGGTGACGATGCCGAACAGGATCCAGCTCGTCTGGTGGATGACGCGCCAGGCCCGCTTGGGCATCTTCTTCATCATCAGGGATGTCACCTCGATGGTGACGAGAATGTAGAAGGCCACCACCCCCCACGCCACCGGTCCCGGCTGCCACTGGGCGGCGAAGGGGACGAGGATCTCCTTCCACCCGAAGTAGACGTAGCTGTCGGCCACCAGACCCAGCAGGTGGATGCCCGTCATGACGACGGCCATCCCCCCGAGGTAGCGGTGCAGATCGAGCAGCCACGCCGGCGTGGCCTTCTTGCCCAGCACGCGGGTCGA
>RFFY01000383.1 GCA_003697065.1 Actinomyces sp.
GGCGGGGTGGGGGAGCGGGCTTGCGTTCACGCCGGGGCCGGTCCTGGCTGCGTTCACGTCCACCACCCGTGCGCCGTCCGTCGCGCCGGTCGCGTCGCTCACGTCGGTCTCCGCGCCGGCCCTCACCCCGCTCGTCGCCGTCACCACGGCGACCGCGCCGGCCCCTCTTCGGAGCGAGCTGGGTGGTGACGAGGGGCTGGTCAGAGCCGGACCCCAGCAGCTCGAGGCGTTCGGGCTCGCGGCGGGGTGCCTTGGGGGGGATGACGGCGGTGACGGTCAGACCGTCGATGAAGTCCTCGACCTCGACTCGCAGGCGGTCGCCGACGCCGGCCCCCTCGGGCAGCAGGGCCCCGTCGAGGACGCCCCGTGGTTGGCGGGCGCCGGCGGCCCGCCAGGTCCAGGTGCCGTCGTCGCGGGAGCTGGTGAGTTCGATGTCGAGCCGTCGAGCCACGGGCGCCAACGCTACACGGCCCGTCCCGGCCCTCGACACTCGGGCGACGGGCGAGATCGGGGCGTCCGCCACTCACCAGCCCGGATCGGTGTTGGCGCCGCACACGATCACGGCGACGCGCCCGGCGTCGCTGAGGTCGACGGCGCCGGCCGCCACGGCGGCGAAGGCGGCGGCACCCCCCGGCTCGACGAGGAGGCGCACCTCGTCCCACAGTCGGCGACGCCCCGCCTCGATGGTCTCGTCGTCGACGAGCACGGACTCGGCCCGCTCGCCCAGCAGCGCCCACGCAAGACCTCCGACGCGGCGGGCGCCCAGGGAATCGGCGGCCACCCCGCTCACCTCGACGTCGACCGGGCCGCCGGCGGCGACCGCCGCGTGGAAGCAGGCCGAGGTGCGCGGTTCGACGGCGACCAGACGCACCCGGCGGGGGAGGGCCGCCGCCAGCCCCGCGGCCAGACCCCCGCCGCCCACGGCCACGACGACGGCGTCGAGGTCGGGAATCTGCTCGCTCAGCTCCACACCCAGCGTGGCCTGCCCGGCCACGGTGTGTGGTGTGTCGTAGGGGTGCACGACGGGGAGGCCGCGGGAACGGGCCCAGGCGTCGCAGGCGGCCTGGGCGTCGGCGTAGAGGGCGCCGGTCACGTGGAGGGTGGCGCCGGCCTCGCGGATGCGACGTCGTTTGGCCTCGGGGGTCACCTCGGGCACGAAGATCTCGGCCGCGCGGTCCAGGCGGCGGGCCACCTCGGCCACGGCGAGACCGTGATTCCCGCCCGAGGCGGCGACGAGCGGGTCGGCGCCGGTGGCGAGGGCGGTGTTCATGGCGCCACGGGCCTTGAACGAACCGCTGTACTGGAGGCACTCGAGCTTGAGCTCGACCGGACGCACCCGACCCGTCGAGCCGA
>RFFY01000384.1 GCA_003697065.1 Actinomyces sp.
CAGCGGGCGAGCTCGGCGAAGAGGCCCCAGGGGCTCGAGCCCCCGCTGATCGCCACCCGGGCCAGACCGCGCTCCTGCACCGCCCGGGTGATGGCATCAGCCAGGATCCCCGCCCCGCGGGTCGCGGCCGCCGCCGGGTCGGCGTCGACATGGAGTCTCACCGGTCGGTGCCGACGGGTGGGGCCGCCTCGTCCACGAGACGGTCGAGGGGCACGACCCGGGCGGCCTCGGGCGGGCCCCAGGTGCCGCGTCGGTAGGGCGCGACCGGAGGCGGATCGTCCAGGACGGGGTCGACGATGCGCCATGCCTCCTCGACACCGTCCTGACGGGCGAACAGGGAGCGGTCGCCGGTGAGGGCGTCGGCCAGCAGACGCACGTAGGCCTCCGGGCCGTCGCCGCCGAGGGCCTCCTCGTAGTCGACGGCCAGGTCGACCGGTGCGGCCACCATGCCCGGCCCCGGCTCCTTGGCCTGCAGGGTGAGGCGGATGTGATCGTCGGGCTTGACCCGGAAGCGGAGGCGGTTGGGTTCGGGGCTGCACTCGTCGGCGAAGAGGAGGCGGGGGGGTTGGTGGAACTCGACGGTGGCCTCGGTCACCGTCGTCGCCAGGCCCTTGCCGGCGACGATGTGGAAGGGCACGTCGGCCCAGCGCCACGAGTCGATGAAGAGGGTCACGGCGACGAAGGTCTCGGTGTCGGAGGCCGGGTCGACCCCGGGTTCGTCGCGGTACCCGTCGTACTGGCCCCGCACGATGCCGGTGGGGTCGAGGCTCCGGGTCGCCTTCAGCACCTTCACCCTCTCGTCGCGCAGGGCGTCGGCGTCCGACGACACGGGCGGCTCCATGGCGAGCAGGGCGACCATCTGGAGTAGATGGTTCTGCACGACGTCGCGCAGGGCGCCGACCGTGTCGTAGAAGGCCCCCCGTCCCTCCACGCCGAAGTCCTCGGCCATGACGATGCTCACCCGCGCCACGTGGCGGCGGTTCCAGACGGGCTCGAGCAGGGAGTTGGCGAAGCGGAACACCATGATGTTCTGGACCGGCTCCTTGCCGAGGAAGTGGTCGATGCGCAGGATCGACGACTCGTCGAAGTGGCGGTGGAGGAGCTCGTTGAGGGCGCGGGCGGACGCCAGGTCGCGTCCGAAGGGTTTCTCGACGACGATGCGGCCGCCGGCGGCCAGCCCGCAGTGGGCCAGGCCGCTGGCGACGTCGTCGAAGAGGTCGGGCGGGATGGCGAGGTAGGCGACGGGGTGACGGGCACCGGCCAGGGCGTCGTGGAGGCGTTCGAAGGTGGCCAGGTCGCGGTAGTCGCCCGAGACGAAGCGCAGGCGGCGGCAGAGCCGGTCGAGCACGTCGGCGTCGACGATCCGGCCGGTGTCGGCGGCCCGCTGGCGGATGGCGGCGCGGGCGTGGTCGCGGAAGCGGTCGTCGTCCCAGGCCGACCGCCCCACCCCGATGACGGGGATCCCCAGTCGCCCCTCGCTCTCGAGTTCGTAGAGGGCGGGCAGGAGCTTGCGCCGTGACAGGTCGCCGCTGGCGCCGAACAGGACGAGGGCGTCGGCGGGCGGTGCGGCGGGGGTCGCCATCAGGAGGCCTCCCCACCGGTCTCGTCGACCTCGGGTGCCCGCTCGAGGTGGCCACCGAAGGCGTGGCGCATGGCCGACAGGACCCGGCCGGCGGTGTCGAAGTTGCCCCGGGTGGCGAAGCGCTGGTGCAAGGCGGTGGTGATGACCGAGGCGGGGACCCCGAGCTCGATGGCCGCCTCGGCCGTCCACCGGCCCTCGCCGGAGTCGCTCACGTGACCCCGGTAGCCGGCGAGGCCGGGATCGTCGACGAGGGCGGCGGCGGTGAGATCGAGAAGCCAGGACTGGATGACCGAACCCCGGCGCCAGACCTCGGCGATGGCGGCGAGGTCGAGCTGGTAGCGGTAGGCCTCGGGGTGGCGCAGGGGTGCCGTCTCGGCATCCGCCGGTCGGTCCGTGCGGCCCAGGTCGGCCCGGTCGAGGATGGCGAAGCCCTCGGCGAGAGCGGCCATCATCCCGTACTCGATGCCGTTGTGGACCATCTTGACGAAATGACCGGCCCCGACGGGGCCGCAGTGCAGCCAGCCCCGCTCGGCCGGCGACGGGGGTCCGGCGCGCCCGGGGGTGCGGGGAGCGGCCCCGTGGCCGGGGGCGAGGGCATCGAGCACCGGCTCGAGCAGCTCGACGGCGTCGTCGTCGCCACCCACCATGAGGCAGTAACCCCGCTCGAGACCGTGGACGCCGCCGGAGGTGCCGATGTCGCAGTAGCGGATACCCGACGCCGCCAGGTCGGCGGCACGGTCGAGGTCGTCGCGCCACCAGGAGTTCCCCCCGTCGATGACCACGTCGCCGGCCTCGCACACGGCGGCGACGGCACCGACGACGCGTCCCGCCACCCCCGCCGGCACCATGATCCACACCACGCGGGGAGGTTCGAGGGCGGCGGCCAGGGCGGTCAGGTCGTCGGCGCCCACGGCTCCCTCGGCGACGAGGGCGGCCACGGCGTCCGGGTCGATGTCGTGGACGACGACCTCGTGACCGTGGCGCAGGAGGCGTCGGGTGAGGTCGCCGCCCATCCGGCCCAGTCCGACCATGGCGATCCGCATGCCCTGTGCCCTCCTCGTCGGTGGTGGCCCGTGTCGTCGTCAGGTCCCCCGGGCCTCGACCATCATGGCCCGTCGGCGCCCGGCGTGGGGGCCCGGTCCGGCCCGCCGCCGTCACAGCGTCTAGCTTTCCCGGGGTGAGTCGCCTGAGGCTGTCGGCGTTGATGCTGCTCGTGGCCGTGCTCGCCGCGGCCTGCCGCATCGACACGAGCGTCGACATCGCCGTCGACGCCGACGGGTCGGGACGGGTCACCGTGACCGTCGTCGCCGACGCCGACGCCGTGGCGGCCATCCCCGACGCCCCCGACCAGCTCCGTCTCGACGACCTCGAGGCCGCCGGGTGGACACTCGACGGCCCCACCGTCGACGACGCCGGCGCCCTCA
This sequence comes from Actinomyces sp., assembly GCA_003697065.1. Classification (GTDB taxonomy): domain Bacteria; phylum Actinomycetota; class Acidimicrobiia; order Acidimicrobiales; family Aldehydirespiratoraceae; genus J010. The sequence continues at coordinate 3,007 of RFFY01000384.1, forward strand.
CGGTGACGGCATCCAAGCCGTTCGGCTCACCCGAGGAGCTACCGGTGGTGCTCACCGAGATCGCGGGACCGGGCTCTCTCTTCGAAGGGGTCGAACTCCGCCTCGATCGGGGTTTCGCCCGCACCACCTACGAGCTGACCGGCACCATCGACCCCTCGCCCGATCTCGAGAGCTTCGGCGACGAGGAGCTCGCCCGCCTCCTCGCCGGCGAACCCCTGGGCCGTCCCGTCGACGAGCTCCTCGCCGGCGTCGATCCCGCCGAGGCTCTCGGCCTCACCGTGGTCCTGCACCTGCCCGACGACGTGGTGGCCGACAACGCCAGCGTCGAGGGCGCCACCGCCACCTGGACCCTGCGCTACGGCGATCCCCCGCTGGCACTCGACGCCCGGGGCACCGTCGAGAACCTGCGCCCGCGCCTGTGGGCGGCGGGAGCGATCCTGGCGCTCGGTCTGTTCCTGCTTCTCCTGCTGGTCCGCATCGTTCGGCGGGTCGTGCGGATATGGCGGACCCCCAAGGGGCGGCGGCCCCGCGATCGACGCCGCCGCGAGCAGAGGGCGGCGGTGCGCCAGAAGGAGGCGGAGCGTCCCCGGCGCCGCCTCCTGCGTCTCCTCGTCCTCGACGCCCACGGGGTGGTGGTCCGTCCCACCGACCCCCTCGAGGGGCTCTTGTTGCCGGTGGTGCGCGGTGAGCGTCCCGATGCCGACCCCGACCTCGTGCGGGACCGCTACCGCAAGCTCGTACTCGGCCGCCTGTCCCCCGACGAGTTCTGGAGCGAGGTGGGGCTGGGGCCGGTGGCCGAGGAGGTCGAGACCCGCTACCTGTCGTCGTTCCGCCTGGTTCCGGGCCTCCACGCCTTCCTCGACCGGATGGGTCAGCGGGGCCTGCCGGTGGCGGTCGTGGGCAACGATCCCCGCCGTTGGGGCGATCGTCTCCGTCGCATGGCGAGCCTCGACGGGGCGGTGGCGGCCTGGGTGGTGTCGGGGGACGTGGGCGCCACCTTGCCCGAGCGTCCCCTGTTCGAGGCCACGAGACGCCTCCTGGCCGTCGACCTCGAGGACTGCCTGTATCTGTCCGCGGTGCCGGCCCACCTCGACGCCGCGGCCGCTCTGGGCCTGGCGACGGTGCACTTCGCCGCCTCCCCCGCCGACGGCGAGGCGCCCGATCATGCCGTCATCCACGGCTTCGACGAGATGCTGCGGGGCCGGGGGAGCTGACACGACGGGCGGGGGATCGCCGGGGCCGGCGTCGACGGGCCCACCGCGGCGGGGGTCGGGCGTCGCACGGGTGTGGGTGGCGCGGACCGGGTGGACGGCGGCCTGGCTCGTGGCGGTGGGAGCGGTGGCGGTGGCTGCGCTGCGCCTCCTCGCCTGGCCGTTCACCCCGCTGACGATCGGGATCGTCGCCCTCTCCCCGTGGCTGTTGTTCGTGGTCCATCCCGTGCTCGGGGCGGCGATCGCCGGCCGGCGAACGGTGCTGGCCGCTGTGTGCGTCGCCGTCGGGACCGTCCACGTGGCCTGGGTGCTGCCCCTCGTCACCCCGACCGGCGCCGCGGTCCGTCCGGCGGACCGGGCGGTCGGTGGCATCGGCGCCCCGGACGGTGGCGGTGGTGGCGCCCTGTCGGTCATGAGCGTGAACCTGTTCGTCGGCAATCCGGACACGAGCGCCATCGGTGCGGTGATCGTCGACCGGGCCCCCGACGTCCTGGTGCTCGTCGAACTCACGCCCTGGCA
>RFFY01000385.1 GCA_003697065.1 Actinomyces sp.
ACACCGAGCTTCTCGAGCGCCACGAGCACCGCCGTCTCCTTGGAGACCTGCATCATCTGGAGGTTGCGTTCGCGGTTCTCGTCCCTGGTCCTGTCACCGAACACGGCCTTGCGGGGCGCCAGGTCGATGGCGTCGTCGATCTCGGCCTCGACCCACTCCCACACCGAGACGTCGGCATCGATGGCGACCGTCGTGAACAGGATCCGTCCCTCGGAGGGGTAGACGTCGACACCGTCGACCTTCACCCTCTCCTCGGTGGGGCGGGCCGACCCGGGACGCAACGCCACCGCCCCCTCGTCGACCACCGAGTGGCCCGGTACCACCGGCGCCACCACCTGGGCCGGCACGACGAAACCCGCCCCCACCACGAAGGCGACGAGGAGCGTCACCGCTCCCGTCACCCGGACCCAACGTCGCCCATGCCAGGGACGCGCACCCGGGGGCGGCGGTAGCGTGTCGGGTGACGTGTCCACCTGGCTCCTCATCTCGCTGCTCGGCTCGCTCGCCGTGCTCGCCACCGGTGTGACGGTGGGCGACACCCGACGTCGCCTCCAGCCTGCCATCTGGCTACCCGTTTCCCGCCGCGCCGCGCCCGCACCCGCCATCACCGTCCACCGGGCCGGCACCGTCGTCCCGGAACCGGCCGACGGTGGGGTCCCGACCCCCCGACCCCGGCCGGGAGGCGCCGCCGACGGGGGGAACGACGGCACGGGAGCCGATCCGACCGGCCCCGCCGGCGTCGAGAGCCTTGCCTCCGCCGCCAGCCCCGACGACCCGGGGGTGCTCGACGGGCGCGAGATCGCCCGCCGCGTCCTGGTGGCCCTCGGCGTACTGCCCCGGCCCGTCCCCCGCCCCGTCGTCGGGCCCCGGGCCTACGTGCGCTGGTGGGAGCGTCTGCGGGGTCTGGCCGGGCTCGTCGTCGTCATCGTCGTCTGCGGGATCGCCCTCGCCGCCGCCGTCGGCATCTTCTTTCTCGGGCTGGGCTTCCTTCTCGAAAAGGCCATCTCGTGAACCGCGCCGGCATCGCCTGAGCGCGACCGGCGCCCGCGGACCCGCGCCACCGCTCGGGGTGTACTAGCGCCCGAACAGACCCCGCCGCGGTCCACCTCCGGGCGTCTCGCCCGCACCGGCGTCGACACCGGGGACCATCGCCCCGGCCGGCTCGGCGGCTCGCTCCCCGGACACCAGGGGGGGCGCCTCGACGGCGTCGGTCACCGGGGCGAACAGATCCGACGACGGGGGTGGCGGCGGGGGTGGCGGCACCACCTGGGCCGAAGCGACGGGAGCACCCGTAGGCGCCTGGCTCGACGATCCGGCGATCTCCACCCGGTACCAGGGCCGGACCTCGAAGGGCACGGGCTCGAGCCGGTAGAGCGACACATCGGTGACCCCGTCGACGTTGCGGAGCCTCTCGATGTGGGCGACGGCGGCGTCGAGATCATCGAAGCGCTCGTAGACCGTCGAGCCATCCCTGTCGTGGGTGACCAGGTGTTGCACGTCCGCTCTCCTCGCTCGGGCCGCGTCGGCGGCCGGGATCGACGCCGGCGGTGGCCGGCCCGACGCTGACCGGGCCAGCGACCCGCCGACTGTCTCCGATCGGCCGCCACCGGCACGAACTTGAGGGACCGCCGCCCGGGCGGGGCGGCCCCGACCCGGCGTGGCGCCGACCCACGGCCACTAGCGTGGTGGCGTGGAGCCGGCCGCCCGTCGCCGAGCCGTCATCCTCGCCGGGGCGCGGGGCGATACGGCCGCCGTGCGCCGTGGCCTGTCCGACCCCGACCCCGCCGTGCGCGCCGGCGCCATCCGCGTACTCGTGCGCTCGACCCCGACCGCCGACCCCACCGCGGGCGGCGACCTGGAACCGGTCCTCACGGCGGCCCTCGACGATCCGGCGCCGGCCGTGCGCCGCACCGTCGCCGAGGAGATCGGTCGTCTCGGCGACACCCCGCTGGGCCGCGAGCTCGCGCCCCGTCTCGTCGTCGGCCTCCTCGCCCGCCTCGCCGACCCCGATCCGCACGTGGTGGAGACGGCGGCCTGGGCCTGCGGCGAACTCGGCGCCGTGCAGCCCGTCGCCGACCTGGTCGCCGGACTCGACGAGGTCGCCCGGCACCATCCCGACCCCCTCTGCCGGGAGGCGGCCGTCGCCGCCCTGGGCGCCCTCGGTGATCCCGCCGGTCTCGACACCGTCCTCGCCGGGCTCGACGACAAGCCCGCCGTCCGGCGCCGGGCGGTGGTCGCCCTCGCCGCCTTCGACGACCCCCGCGTCGACGAGGCCTGGGAGAGGGCGCGCCACGACCGGGACCGCCAGGTCCGCGAGGCGGTCGAGGAGCTGTGCGG
>RFFY01000386.1 GCA_003697065.1 Actinomyces sp.
CGGGGCCGTCGGGGGTGCGGGGGGACGGCGCCGGGCGACGAGGGCGACGACCCCGGCGATCGCCACGGCCACGGCGACGAGCAGGACCTGGGTCACGGGCTCAGGGGGTGTCGGGGCCCGCCCCCGAGGGGGAGCCGACGGTGTCGGCCCGGGCGTCGGGACCGTCGCCCGGAGCGCCGTCCGTCCCGTCGGCGTCGGTGGCTTCGTCGCCCCCGGGGGTGCCGGAACCGGCGACGTCGGCGTCGTCGCCGCCCGCCTCGGCCACGGCGATGAGACGATTGACCTCGTCACCGGTGATCGTCTCGTGCTCGAGCAGGGCCCGGGCCACCAGATCCAGCGCCCGGCGGTGACGTTCGAGGACCCGGCGGCAGCGGTCCTGTTGCTCGACCAGGATGCGCTCGACGGCGGTGTCGATCACGTGGGCGGTCTCGTCGCTGTAGTCGCGGGTGTGGACGAGGTCCTCACCGAGGAAGACCTGGCTCTGGGGTCCCCAGGCCATGGGTCCGAGCTCGTCGGACATGCCCCATTCGCGCACCATGCGCCGCGCCAGCTCGGTCGCCCCGATGAGGTCGTTCGACGCCCCCGTCGACACCACCCCGAACACCAGCTCCTCGGCGATACGGCCCCCGAAGCGCACCACGAGGGAATCGAGCATGTAGTCCTCGCGGTAGATGTGGCGTTCCTCTTCGGGCAACTGCATGGTGACACCCAGGGCCATGCCCGAGGGGATGATCGTCACCTTGTGGAGCGGGTCGGCGGTGGGCAGGACGGCGGCGCAGATGGCGTGACCCGCCTCGTGGTAGGCGATGGCCTCCTTCTCCTCGTCGCTCAGGGCGAGCGACTCGCGCTTTTGGCCCATGATCACCCGGTCGCGGGCGGCCTCGAAGTGGCGCATGTGGATGACGTCCTCGCCCTCCCGGACGGCGTGCAGGGCCGCCTCGTTGACGAGGTTGGCCAGGTCGGCGCCGCTCATCCCGGGTGTGCCGCGGGCAAGGAGGTCGACGTCGACGTCGTCGGCCACCCGCTTGCCCTTGAGATGGACCCGGAGGATCTCGAGGCGGTCCTGGAGCTCGGGCAGGGGCACGACGACCTGGCGGTCGAAGCGACCCGGGCGCAGCAGGGCCGGGTCCAGGATGTCGGGGCGGTTGGTGGCGGCCATCATGACGATGCCCTCGGAGCCCTCGAAGCCGTCCATCTCGGCCAGCATCTGGTTGAGGGTCTGCTCGCGCTCGTCGTGGCCCCCGCCGAGGCCGGCGCCCCGCTTGCGTCCGATCGAGTCGATCTCGTCGATGAAGATGATGGCCTTGCCCATCTTGCGGGCCGACTCGAACAGGTCACGGACGCGGCTGGCGCCGACGCCGACGAACATCTCCATGAAGTCGGACCCGGTGACCGACAAGAAGGGCACCCCGGCCTCGCCGGCGACGGCACGGGCGATGAGGGTCTTGCCGGTGCCGGGAGGGCCGACGAGCAG
>RFFY01000047.1 GCA_003697065.1 Actinomyces sp.
CCCCTCCCGGGTGATCTTGATCCCGAAGGGCTTCAGCGCCCCCGGCTTCATGTCGGCGAAGTCGTAGACGCTGCCGTCCTTGCCGCCGAACTCGTGCCAGTGGCCACCGCCCTTCTGGAGCCCGCCCTTGTGGTCGGCGTTGCCGATGAGGACGTTCAACATGATGACGGCGGCGCCGGCGTAGAAGCCGTTGGTGTGCTGGACCGGACCCCGGTAGAGCTCGACGACGGCCCGGGGGCCGTGGCTGGTGAGCTCGGCCGCGACCTCGCTGATCTGGCGCACCGGAATTCGGGTGATCTCCGCCACCTCGTCGAGGGTGCGGGAGAGAGCCTCGTCGCGGATGAGCTGGAGGGCCGAGGCGACCTCGATCCCGTCGATGGTCGTCGAGACGAACAGATCGCCGACCACCGGGGTCTCCTCGTCGTCGGGATCGACGGCGACGGGACGACCGTCGACCATGACGACGACGTGTCCCTCGTCTCCGACACCGATCTCGGCGGCGTCGAGCAGGGCCGTGGGTCGGCCGTCGACGATCTTCACCAGATGGGTGGCGTTGGTCCAGGTCGACTCGCCCGCCGCGGCCGCCGCCGCCTTGTTGGCGTTGGCGAGATAGGCCGCGTTGTAGCGGGCGTTCTCGAACATCCACCGCATGATCCCGTAGGCGAGCACCAGGTCGGTTCCCGGCTTGATCGGCAGCCACCAGTCGGCCTTGCCGGCGTCGTGGGAGAGGCGGGGGTCGACGACGGCGGTCTTGAGCCCCCGCTCGACCTTGCCGGTCGTGATCTTCTCGGCCATCGGGGTCTTGCCGAAGTTGGCGGTGAAGGCGCCGGTGCCCCAGAAGACGATGAACTCGGCGTTCTCGGCGTCGGGCTTGAGGTGATGGGTGCCATGTCCCGTCAACTCGCTGTAGGCGATGTGATGGGACTGCTCGCAGATGGTCGTGTGGGCGAACCAGTTGACCGTGCCGAGGGCGTCGCCGGTGAAGCGCTTGGCGAACTCCTTGCGTCCGTGTTCGATGCGCCCGTTGTCGAGGACGAACTGGTTGTTCTTCGGGCCGAGATCGGGGTGGTCGGGGTCGATGAGGAGGTCGAGGTGCTCGGCGTGCGCCGCCTTGAACTCCTCGACCGTCATCTCGCCGGCCGCCACCTTGGCCGCGTCCTCGCCCAAGGCCGCGAGGACCTCGGGATCGCGGGCGACGATCACCTCGGCGAAACCGGGGTAGTGGCGCTCGTCGCCGATGTCGGCGAAGAGCTGTCCTCCGCTGACGACCTCGTCGACGAACTGTTCGAAGGAGATGGCCGTCCACGTGTTGGAACCCCGCTCGCCGGCCCGCTTCAACACACGCCGCACCCGGTAGGGGTCGGCGTAGGTCTGGATGCCGGACTGGCCCTTGGGGCAGAGCTTGCCGTCGGCGGTGGCGGCGTCGACGGGGGAGGTCTCGTCGTCGAGGTGGGGCAGGTAGTTCTGGGGGCTGTAGGGGTTGCCCGTGAGCTTGGCCAGCACCCCGTTTTCGGTCTTGGCCTTGATCTGGCAGGCGACGTGGCACTGCAGGCAGGTGCTGTAGAGCACGTTCTCGGGTCGGGCCAGCAGGTAGTCGCCCTTCACGTGGGCGCCTTTGGCCGCGGCCTCACCGGAGAAGACGGCCAGGGGAAGGGCGGCCGCCGCGGCGCCGGCGCCCCCGACCAGAGCCGAGGTGCGGAAGAACTCACGCCGGCTCAGCCCGCTGGCGAAGGGGGTGGAGGTGGTGGTGTCGGTCATGGTCAGACTCCCGTCGCGAGTTCGTCGGGTTCGTCGGTGGACCCGACCGCCGGCTGCGGGTCGGATTCGAAGAGGGGGAGGAACTTCCAGGCCGCCATGAAGGCGAGCACGAGGATGGCCACCACGCCGAGAGACGAGAACCACTCGACGGGTGAGGGGAAGTAGGAGTAGGCGGCCCGCGGGTCGGTGAGGGCCTCGTCGAGCCCCTCGAGCTGGGGGAAGAGGTAGGCCGGGATGACGAGGTTGAGGCGCACGGCGAGGATGCCGGCCACGATGCTCGCCCCCGCGGCCCCCAGCCAGGTGGCCGAGCGGCGGGTCGGAGCCACCGTCAAGGCGAGGGGCAGCAGCCAGGCCATCCCGATCTGGCCGAACCAGAACACGTACCAGTAGGGCCCGAAGGCGATCTGGTGCCACACGTCGGTGTGGTCGGGGATCCCGCTGTAGAGGCTGACCAGCACGTCGCTGGCGAAGAGCACCAGGTCGATGGCGATGAAGGCCATCACGAAGCTGCGCAGCCCGCTGACGATCTCGGCGTAGTGGGCGTCGCGGGGGGCGAACCAGCTGTAGAGGAACAGCATCAGCCCGGCACCCGACAGCAGAGCCGAGATGAGAAAGACGATCGGGAACAGGCCGCTGAACCACAGGGGCTTGGCCGCCACCACGGCGAACAGGGCGCCGGTGCCGCCGTGCACACCGATGGCGACGGGCACACCGATCATGCCCAGGGTCCGGACGATCCGGGCGGTCCGGGCGCTCTCCTCGGGTGTGCCGTCGGCCCGGCGGCCGAGGGCCAGCACGCCGTAGAAGCGGCGCCGCACGCCGGTGGCGTCGTCGCGGGCCGCCGCCAGGTCGTCACGCATCAGCAGGTAGAGCTCGCTGCAGATGATGGCGATGTAGACGAGGTAGAGCATCGCCTCCCAGGCGAGGACCGATGAGGCCTGCCAGTCGACGAACACCTTGTAGAAGCGGAAGGGATGACCGAGGTCGATCCAGACGAAGACCAGACCGCCGGCCAGCGCGAACAGGGCGGACACCAGCGCCATGCGCCCCATGCGCTCGAAGCGCTCGAGGCCGAACACGTAGATGACCGTCGACATCAGGAACGAACCGGCCGACAGGCCGATGCAGTAGATGTAGAAGGCGACCCACATGCCCCAGGCGACGTTGCTGGTGAGGTTGGTCACGCCCAGCCCCTCGACGAAGCGGATGACGAGGGCGAAGATCCCGGCGATCCCCAGGACGCCGAGGGCGCCCACGACACTCCAGCGCAGTGCCGGGGGGATCCGGGGGGTGTCGGTGTGGATGGTGAGAGTCATGGCACGTCCTAGGCGAGGTAGTAGACCTTGGGATTGGTGCCGAGTTCCTCCTTGAGGCGCATCGCCCGCTCGGTGGCGGCGAGCTCGCTCACGAGGCTCTCGGGGTCGTTCAGGTCGCCGAAGTAGGTCGCTCCGCCGATGCAGGTGGTGGTGCAGGCGGGCAGGAGGCCGGCTTCGACGCGGTGCAGGCAGAAGTGGCACTTGCGGGCGTTGCCGATGGGCGAGCGGCCGGGCCGGTCGGGGTCACGACGCCACTCGCGGCCGTACTCGTAGTTGGCCCGGGTCTCGTAGGGCATCACCGCCGGCGTGCCCTCGGTGTAGTACTCACCGAAGTCGAAGGAGCGGGCACCGTAGGGGCACGAGGTGATGCAGTAGCGGCACCCGATGCACTGGTCGTAGTCGACCTCGACGACACCGTCGGGCCGCTTGAAGGTGGCACCGACGGGGCAGGGCGGCACGCAGGGCGGATCGTCGCATTGCATGCAGGGCCGGGGAACGAAGCGGGTGCGGACGTTGGGGAAGGTCCCGATCTCCTCGACGAGCACCGGGCGGTACTCGACCCCGGGTGGCGAGGCGTTCTCGGCGATGCACGACACGGTGCAGGCCTTGCAGCCGATGCACTTCTGCAGGTCGATGACCATGCCCCAGCGGCGCTGGTCGACGGGCTTTTGCAGGGCTCGGTGCAGGTCGGCGCGCATGCGTTCGAGATGGTTGCCGGCAGCGAAGGCAGCGGGTGCCGGCGCCACCGAGGCTTCGAACTCCCCGGTGGAATCGGCCTCGGCGGCGGCGGGGGCGGCGAGGGCGGTGTCGGCGGCGACGGTGGCCGCCGCCGTCCCGAGCACCCCGGCGAGGAAGCGGCGTCGCCGTTCGTCGGTTCCCGCGTCCGGCGGGTCCGATCTCTCGGCGGCGCACGCGATGTGGATCATGACGGCACCTCCACGCTCGTCGTGGACAGTGAGCTCGTGCTCGCTTTCACGATCACCCGCCGCCGACGGCGCTGATAGGGTCCCAGGTCCCTATCTCCGGGCGAGATATATGTAAGGACATAGTCGACACTGCCGATCGGACCCCATGCGCACCCGACACCGCCTCATCTCGCTGTTCGTTCTCTGCTCGACGCTCGCCGCCGCCTGCGGAAGCTCGTCCCCGTCCGAGGTGGCCACCTCGGAGCCGGACACGACCAGCAGCGTCGCCCCGACGACGACGGCCGCCCCGACCACCACGACCGCGTCCACCGCGGCCCCGTCCACCACCGAGGCGCCCACCACGACCGCCGCCCCTGTGGCCGCCCCCGACGGCTACCCCTTCGCCGACAGCATCGACATCGACCTCTTCGAGCTCTACCGCGAGATCGCCACCGTCGCCGGCGACTGCAGCCGCCTCCAGCGGGAGGTCGTCAGCGAGGAGTTGTCGGTCGAATCGGACGAGATGAGCTGCGGCGAGCAGTCGACCACCCGTCGCTACTACCTCCTCCTGCTCGACGAGGCCCTGCGCGTCCACACCATCGAGGCAACCGCCGACCCCGAGGCCCCCACCGCCGACGCCCCCTACCTGGTCACCGAGCGCATCTACGACTTCGAAGCCGACCCCCCGACGGTGTACGAGCGTTCCGGCCACACCGCCTTCGACGCCTACGACCGGCTCGACACCGACTTCTCGGCGTCGCCCCTCGACGATCCGGCCGCCACCGCAGCCGACCTGCTGGCCCTGTACGACCAGGGCGGGGCGGACCACTACATCTGCTACACCGAGGACACGGGCGCTGCCCCGGACCTGATGGTCGCCTTCGACGCCACCGACCTGGCGCTGTGGGTGCTCTACGACGGCCAGAACACCGCCCTCGCCGTCGATCTCGACAGCCAGGACGCCAACGGCTCGACCCTGATCGACCGCTACACCGAGATCGTCGGTTCCACCATCGGGGGGACCTACACCCTGACCCACGAGGGCATCTGGGACTACGTCACCTACGACCGACCCGACGGACAGCAGTTCACCTTCACCATCGATCACACCCGCTCGGTGGACGACGGGGGCGGCTACCGCACCACGCCCTGCTGGTGAGCGCCGAGGGCGAAGATCAGGCCTTCGCAGGTCCGCGCCGCGACACCGGCCAGCTCGCGGCGGGCCGCGCTGCTGGTCGGCTGTTCGGCCAGCGAGCGCTGACGGGCCAGCTCCTGGTGGGCCGCGGCGAGCAGGTCGGCGGCCGGCGTGTCGGCCGGCAGACCCAGACGGATGTGCGCCGCGTCGCCGTCGGCCCCCAGGAGACGTTCCAGGGCGTCCCGACTCTGCTCCGGTAGGCGCACCCGGCCGGCGCGCAAGGCGGCGAGCGCCCGCGCCTCGGTGAGCTCGTGGGCACCGGCGCGGATCTCCTCCGCTCGCGCCACGACATCACCGTCGAGCATGCCCGCGCCGGCGAGGGCCTCGATCTCGGCCAGGGCGCTGCGCACCTTGAGCAGATCCCGACGGCGGGTGAACGACTCGTCGAGGCGTCGCCGCAGGGTGGTCAGACCACTGGCGTCCAGCAGCACGCCAGCCAGCCCGGTCGCCGAGGTGGCTCGCCCCGTCCGCAGGGCATCGACGGCACAACGGATCCCGAAGAGCCCGAAACGCTCGAGCAGAAGTGCCCGCTCCTCGCCGGTCAGGACCACCGTGGCGTCCGGCTCACGGAAACGGTCGGCCGACCACAAGAGAGGCTCGAGATCGTCGGACGGCAACTGGGACAGGGCGCCCAGCGCCCGGTACTCGACCTCGCGGAGACCGGCCGCGGCCTGGGCCACCAGACCCGCCACCGGGACCACGCCCGCGCACAGGCGGCGGATCTCCGGCCTGCGCTCGTAGCGGGCGGCGATAGCGGCGGCCGACTCGACGGCGTCCAGGCGACCCACACCGATCTCGTCGGCGCGACTCAGCACCCCGATGGCGTTGAGAGGCGTGGCCCGCGACACCGACTCGTCGTGGAAGGCCTCGAGGAAGTCGATGTCGTCCCGATGGACGTGACGCATCAGATACAGCACGGCGTCGGCCTCGGTGCTCCGCTCGTCCTCGGGTGTGAGGAAGCGGGTGGTCGCCGCACCCACCTCGGTGTCGATCGAACCGATTCCGGGGGTGTCGATGATGGTATGGGCGCGCAGAGCCGCCGTCGGCCAGGTGACGTCGAGCCGGTCGATCTCGCCCGCCTCCCGGCCCTCCAGGTCGATCTCGAGCACCCCGTCGGCGCGGGAGAAACGCAAGGGGACGGTCGCCGATCCGATCGTCGCCTCCACCCGGTAGCTGACACCGTCGCGGTACCAGGTCACGATCCGCGTGCACTCGCCCGCGTCCGTGGGGGCGACCTCGTCGCCGATCAGGGCGTTGACGAGGGTGGACTTGCCGGCCTTCACCCGACCGGCGACCGCCACCTTCAGGGGCTCGTCGAGGGCGAGGCGGGCCGCGCGCAGACGATCGGACACCGGTGCGGGCGAGCGGCCGACCGCCTCGTCGAGGAGTGCCCGCACCCGGTCGATCAGGGGGATCACACCCGCTCCTCCACCAGTCCCCGCAAGCGCCGCAAGCGGCCCAACTCGGCCTCGATGTCGGCCCGTCGGCTCTCCGGATTGCCGTTCGCCGCCAGCTCGTCGAGGACCGCACGGGCACGAGCGACCCGCTCGCGCAGCTCTCCCACCCGGGCACCGAAATGATCACGGGCACGGCGTTGGATCTGCTTGACATGATCGCGGTTGGCCTTCGTCACCTCGAAGGACACCTGGTCGAGGTACTTGCGGACCGACACCTGGGCCTGCTGGCGGTGGGCCTTGAGAACCCTGCTCCGCTCGTCTCTCAGCTGCCGGGCTCCCAGCAGGAGACCGAGTCCGGCCAGCACCGGTGTGGCGACGGCGATACCGGCCATGCTGCCGAGCATCCCGAACATCATGAGCCCCGAGTAGCTCCCCCTGAGGCCCCCGATGACCTGCTTCACGAGGCCGGGACCCTCGGTGCGCGGCTTGTCGGCGCCAGCGGTGGCCGTCGGTGCCACCTCCGCGATCGCCAACTCGAGGTCCGTCTCGGCGTCGAAGTGGCGGGACACCTCCTCGAGCAGGGCTGCCGACCGGTCCCGCAGGAGCGCCTGGTTCGCCACGACGGCTTCGCCCGTCGCCTTCTCCAACCAGGCGGAGAACTCGTCCCAGGACTGGGCCGGATCGAGCTCGTCGAGGCGCTCGCCGGCCTCGGCCGTCAGGTCCCGGATCCGTCGGCGCAGATCGTGATCGAGGTCGTTGGCGAGATCGTTGATCCCGTCGGCCAGAACCGTCTGCCACCGTGCGGCGCCCTCGGTGAGCCGCTCCACCCTGGCCCGTGCCTCGGCCACCTGCTCCTCGAGACGGGCGCCCACGGCGGGATCGTCGATCGCCCGACGCTCGTCCTCGAAGTCGGCGATCATCTCGTCGATGGCGGCGAGGAGGTCGTCGATCGCCCGGTCGGCGGCGAGGGCGGCTACCTGGTCGACGACGTCATCGACCAGCATCGTGAGCACGTCGACATACCCCGACTCGGCGTCGAGCCCGGGGTCGTCCCGCTCGAGGGCGTGGCGACGCAGAGCAGCCGAGGTCGGAAAGACCGGCAGCTCGAGGCCGGCATCGCCCAGGTGACCCTCGTCGAGCTCGACGATGCGTCGCCAGTGGGGGAAGAGGTCGATCTTGGTCACGATCACCGCCACGTCGGCACAGCGGTCCACGGCACGGTGCAGGACGTCGAGCTCGGCGGCGGTCAGTTCCTGGGAGGCATCGGTCACGAACAACACGGCATCCGCGTCGTCGAGGCTCGCCACCGCGGCCGCGGTGTGCGCCGAGTCCAGACCGCCGACGCCGGGCGTGTCGATCAGTTCCAGACCCCGGCGCAGCAGGGAGTGGTCGAGCCTGATCTCGACCGCCGCCCGCCGCCCACCCTCGTCGTCGGGCGATTCGCGGATGACCGCCTCCCGGTCCGCGAACGGCACGGGCTGGCGCCGGTCGAGGTCGTCGATATCGATCAGCGCCGCCGACGGTTCGGGTCCCGCCCGAACGATGGTCGGGACGCCCGTGGCGATGTCGTCGTCGACGGGGCACAGATCGATCCCGACCAGGGCGTTGACGAGAGAGGACTTCCCCGCCTTGTACTCGCCCAGCAGCACGACGCGGGCCCGCTCGTCGGCCAGGCGACGACGGCGTCTTTCGAGGCGCTCGGCCAGCAGGGGCCGGCCGTAGGCGGTGGCGGCCCGGACGCCGAGTTCGAGGAGGGCATCGAGCCCCGTCCGCGGGTCGTCCTCCCGTCTCTCCCCGGCGGCGGGTGGCCTGGCGGTCACGATTCTCTCACCAGCTCGACGAGGTCGCGCAGGGACAGGCCGGCGGCGCGAGCCAGTCCCCGCGTGAGCGCGACGCGGGAGGTCGTGGTCCCCACCCGGCGGAGGGCGGCGTCGACGTCGTTTTGGATCTCGGGTACGAGGAAGAGCCCCCGGTCCTCGAGGAAGTGGCGGAGCCATCCGAGAACGGCGATCGCCGTCTCGATCCGTCCCTGCTCGAGGGCAACCACCGCCGCGACCGGAAGGGCGAGCCTCAGCGAGAACGAGTCGTGGTTGCCGAGCACAGCCGCCAGTGACGATCCCACGCCGACGGCGGCCACCTCGCTGTCGCCGGCCGCCAGAGCAGCGTGGGCGACGATGGCATGCGCCTGGGCCAAGCCGGTGAGATCGCCGCTTTCGCTGGCCAGGGCCAACCCGTGCTCGGCCAGGGCCCAGCTACGCTCGCTCTCGCCACCGAGAGTCGTGGCGAAGGCGAGAAAGCGACGGGCCCGGGCGACGGTCGCGGCGTCGTCGTGTCGACCGGCGAGACGTTCGAGCGCCCGGTAGCGCTCCCGGGCATCGGCGTGCCGGCCGGCGTAGAGGGCGATGTTGGCGGCGCTGAACCACACCAGCGACGCCAGCGGATGGCCGGGATCCGGCGGCGGGTCGAGTAGGCGGTCGGCGAGGGTCGCCGCCGCGTCGATCTTCCCCTCGGCGAAGGCGAGACCGGCCCGTCCGCACGCCGCGAGAACCTCGTCGTCGGCGGGATCGAGCCCGACCAGGGCCCGGCGCAGGAAGCGGACGGCGTCGTGGCCGTCCCCGTGGTACCAGGCCAGAAGACCAGCGAGCATCTCGGCGAGGTGGACGACCAGGTCGTCCCGGTCACCGATGGCGGCCAACGATCCCTCGAGACGGGCGCGCCCCTCGGCCAGCTTCGAGGTCTCGACCCACCACAGGCCCAACATGCCGGTCACCAGCAGCTCGGTGCCGGGGTCGGTGTCGTGGAGATGATCGAGCGCCGGGCCGATCTCGGCCACGAGATCGTCGGGGTCGACCGTGCCTCCACCCCCGACGTGGGCGACGACGGCCCCCGCCACCCAGCGAGCGTGGCGCTCGCCCAGCTCGGCCTGTTCACCGACCTCTCCCGCCTTCGCCCACGCGAACTCCCGGACGGTGTCGAGCAACTCCAGGGTGACGCCATCGACCCGGGCGACGAGCGATCTCTCGACGAGGGCGGCCAGGACCGCAGCCGGATCGCTGAGACCCTCGAGCACCTCGAGCGCCATCTGGTCGGTGAATCGGCCGCGGAACACGGCGAGGCGGCGCAGGGCGCACCGGGCGTCGTCGTCGAGGAGTCGGTAGCTCCACTCGATGGTCTCGTGCAGACTCCGGTGACGGAGGGGACGGTCGTCGCTTCCCCGCAACCGGGCGGTACCGCGCCTCAGGAGCTCCGACAGCTGGGTCGGAGAGATCGTCCGCAGTCGTCCCGCCGCCAGCTCGATCGCCAGGGGCAGACCGTCGAGGCGACGACAGATCTCACCCAGAGCCTTGCGTTCGGTCTCGTCGTCGAATTCGAGACCCGCCCGATCGAGGAGCAACAAGGTGGCGTCGTCGGTGGAGAGCGGCTCGAGCTCGAAGCAGAGTTCCGCCCGATGACCGATGGGGCGTCGGCTGGTGGCCAGCACGGTGATGCCCGGCACCTCGAGGAGGAGATCGAGGACGTCGCGCAGTTCGTCCGCACGGTGCTCGCAGGTGTCGAAGAGGATGACACGACCTTCGCGACCGGCCGTCGCCGTGAGCAGTTCACGCGGGTCGATACGGGGGTGGAGCTCCCCGCCGCTGCCCTCGACCACCGCTGCCATCACGCCGCCCCCGGAGACGGTGGCGAGATCGATGCGGGTGAGGGTCCGCCCCCAGTCGCCGGCCAGGGCGGCAGCGACGCGAGCAGCCAGGCGGGTCTTGCCGACGCCACCCGGACCCACGACCGTCACGAAGCGGTGGTCCCGCAGGAGGCGTCGGAGCTCGGCTTCGGCCTCGACCCGCCCCACGAAACTGGTCGGTTCCTGTGACGGGGGCGGTCTGGTGGCCGCGCGCGGCCGTCGGTCCTCGAGAACGGCACGTTCCGCGGCCCGCAGCGACGGTCCCGGCTCCACCCCCAGGTCCTCGACCAGGCGGCGGCGCGTCGCCTGGTAGGCGTCGAGAGCATCCGCCTTGCGGCCCGATGCGTGGAGGGCCTCGACCAGCAGGGCGGCGACTCGCTCGTCGTAGGGGTGGTCGGCGAGGGCCTCCTCGAGAGGAGCGACCGTACTGCCGGCGTCGCCGAGTTCGAGGCAGATCTCCGAGCGGAGCGTGACGGCTCGTAGGGCGTACTCGGCGGCCGTGGCGGCGGCGGCCAGAGCCCAGTGCTCGGCTCCGAACTCGGCGAAGGCGGGTCTCGTCCACAACGCCAGCGCTTCGTCGAGGAGATCGCGAGCGCTTTGGGGTCTGTGGGTTCGAGCCGACTCGGCCCGGGTGACGTTGTGGCGGAGCAGGGACGCGTCGAGGGCATCGCCGAGCTCGAGGAGATAGCCACCCTGACGCCGGAACAGGAACGACCCGTCGCTTCGTCGGGCCCGGTCCGGCTCGAGGAGGTCGCGGAGAGCGCCCACGTGGGTGTGCAGCGCCGTGCGGGCACTGCGGGGCGGATCGCCGGGCCACAGGGCCTCGATGAGCGCCTCTTCGGCGACGATCTCGCCGGGACTGACGGCGAGGCGTGCCAGCAGGCACCGTACCCGTGCCGACTGGATCGGTTCGCCGTCGACCGCGAGGTCGCCGAGGACGCGTACACGCACGGCCATACGACTGTACCGGCCCCGCGGGCTCGGTGGAAGCGGGGTCACGAGAGCGACATCAGCCGCCGAAGAGGCCACCGAAGAAGCCACCGTCGTCGTCGCCTCCGTCGTCGCTGCCGGAGTCGCTGTCCGAATCGCTGTCGCTGCTGTCACCGCCGAAGAAGTCGGTGACCGTGTCGACAGCGTCGTCCACGGCGTCGGACACGGCGTCGACGGCGTCGTCGACGGCGTCACCGACCGCATCGGCGGCGTCACCGAGGGGATCGCCGCCCGCGCCGTCATCGGGATCGTCGCTCGGTGGCGGCTGATCCCCGCCTCCGGTCTGGCCGATGATGATCCGCGCCCCCTGGCCGAAGGCGTCGGCGGCGTGCTGCAGCTCGGATTGGGTCTGATGGGTCGTGTCGTCGAGGAAGTCGGCGCCCGCCGTCATGGCGTCTTCGGCCATGTCGATCGCACCGCCGTCGAGGTGGCCGTCCACCTCCACGTGGGCTCCCGTACCGGAACCGCCCGTGCCGAAGTCCAGAGAGATACCGGCATCGATCCCCGGCGTGTCGATCCCGACCCCGGCGGATCCGTGCGCACCGTCGACGCCCACACCACCACCGGCGTGGGCATCGGTACCCACCTCCAGGTCACCGATCCGCGCCCGGGTGGCCGTCTCCGTCGACGCCTCCGCCCCCGACGGGCCGATACCCACCTCGACACCGGAGTGCGACTCCTGACCCGCCTCGACACCACCGATACGAGCACTGGTGCTCCCCTCCTCGGTGTGCGACACCCG
>RFFY01000048.1 GCA_003697065.1 Actinomyces sp.
CCCGGCGACGCTCCGTTCACGGCGACGTGGCACCCCGAGCACACCGACGTCGCGTCCTCGCCGGACTCGTCATCACCGGCGCCATCCTGGTCGCCGGCGTCACCCCGGCCGGGGCCGGTGACACGTCCCAGCCGTCCACACCCCGGGGTGGGTTCGTCACCCTGGCCGCCACCGCCGTCGGGGCCCGCACCGACGAGGGTGCCATCCGGGTGGCGCTCACCGACCACGATCCCGACGGCCGCCCCCACGTCTCGAGCCTCGAGACCGACCCCGTCACCGCCGCCCGCCTCCTGGCCGATCCCGCCCTCGACGCCGAACTCGACGGGACCGCCCGGCTCCTGTTCGAACCCACCGACCCCCTCTTCCCCAACCAGTGGGAGCACCACGTCACCGGCCTGCCCACCGCCTGGGACACCACCCTCGGCGACCCCGGCGTGGTGATCGCCGTCCTCGACTCCGGGGTCGCTCCCCACGCCGAGTTCGGCGACCGCCTCCTGGCGGGCGCCAGCTTCATCGGCACCGACCCCACCGTCGATCCCCTCGGGCACGGCACCGCCGTCGCCAGCGTCGCCGCCGGCGGGGCCGACAACCAGCTGGGCGGCACCGGCGTGTGCCCCCGCTGCTCGATCCTGCCCGTCCAGGTCGCCGACGCCACCGGGTCGGTGCCCTGGTCGGCCGCCGCCAACGGGCTGGTGTGGGCCACCGACCACGGAGCCGACATCGTCAACCTCAGCTTCGGGTCGACCTCCCCCAGCACCGTGCTGGCCGACGCCATCGCCTACGCCCGCAGCCGGGGCGTGGTGGTCGTCGCCGCCGCCGGCAACAACGGCACCGACACCCCCGTGTACCCCGCCGCCTTCGACGGGGTGCTGTCGGCGGCCGGTCACGCCTCCGGCTACGGCCGCTACAGCTGGAGCAGCTACGGGGACTGGGTCGACGTCGCCGCCCCCGGCTGCGCCACCGCTCTCCAGTTCGGGGCCTTCGTCAACGTGTGCGGCACCAGCTTCGCCTCCCCCTGGACCGCCGGGCTCGCCGGCCTCATCGCCTCGGCCGATACCAGCCGTCGCGACGTCGAGATCACCAACCGCCTCCTCGCCGCCACCGTCCCCACCGACTACGTCGCCCACGGACGCCTGGACGCCACGGTGGCCCTCAGCGGCGGCATCGCCGACGTCGCCTTGACCATGAGCGCCCTGCCCCACCGCCCCGTGACGGTCCGGGGCACCTACCGGGGCGACGTGGCCCGTGTCGACCTCCTCGTCGACGGGATCCTCGCCGCCAGCGACCCGGCCCCGACCGACGGGCACTGGGCGGTGACCTGGGACGCCACCAGCGCCGGCGTCGGCCCCCACGTCCTGACGGCGGCGGCGGTGGACCCCACGGGCCGGACCATCCCCGGCGAACCGGCCCGGGTGACCGTGTTCGAACCCGACGCCCCGGCCTTCGGCGACGTGCGTCCCCACGCCTTCTACACCGAAGCCGTGGGGTGGATGGTCACCGAGGGGATCACCACCGGCACCAGCCCCACCACCTTCAGCCCCGACGCCCCCGTCACCCGCGGCCAACTCGCCACCTTCCTGTGGCGCTACGCCGGACGCCCCACCCCCGCCACCAGCGCCACCTTCACCGACACCCACCCCGACGCCTTCTACGCCACCGGCGTCGACTGGATGGTCGCCGAAGGCATCACCACCGGCACCAGCCCCACCACCTTCAGCCCCGACGCCCCCGTCACCCGCGGCCAACTCGCCACCTTCCTGTGGCGCCTGGCCAACGCCGGGGTGCGCTGAGCAGACCGGGCCCGGGGCCGACACCAGGCGCCCTGAGCACGGCCGCGTGCGCCCGGACGCCGGGCGCCGGAGCTCAGGCGGCCAGGGGCCGGTCCTCCTTGCGGACCGCCTCCCACAGGGCCGAGCGCACCCGGTCGGCGGCGACCCCCGTCAGCTCGTTGGCCACGACGACGCCTTCGATCATGTCCGCCACCACGGCGCTGACCGGTCGACCCCGACGACGCACGGCGATCGTGACCGTGCCCCGGCGGCGCCGGATGGTGCGGGTGACGTCGAGCCCCGGCGGGCTGCGGAACACCGGCACCCTCAGGCCCCGCAGGCGGGCGGCCCGCCCCAGAGCCCGCGCCGCCCGGGCGAACGCCAGCGACGACACCCCCGCCGGTGCCTCACCCGGCGGCGACCCGTCCCGGGCGGCGGGCCCGGGCGGCGGTACCCGGTCGAGCGATCGTGGCGTCGTCCTCATCGTCCACCACCCTCGCGCGGGGGTGTGACAGCCCCGGCACCTCCCCGCCGCCCACTAGCGTGGCGGCGTGAGCGGCGACCCCGTCCCCCTCCACACCACACCCCTCAACCCGGCCCAGCAGGAGGTGCTCGAGCAGCTCGGCCGCGCCCCCGACGAGCGGCCCCGCTTCGATCCCCGCCTGCGCCACGAGCTGAAGGCCGACCTCACCGACGCCACCGAGGCCGTGGCCCGCCACGTGTCGCCCGACGACCCCCTCTTCATCGCCAAGCACCAGCTCGGCCTCGTGCACGGCTGCGAGCGGCGCTTCTGCGCCGAAGACGACGAACCCTTCGCCTGGAGCGTCCCCTCAGCCCGGGGGACCGTCACCCACAAGGCGATCGAGCTGGCCGTCAACTGGCGCGGCGAGCCCGTCCCCGGCCACCTCGTCGACGAGGCCATCGAGAGCCTGAGCCGCGACACGTCCAGCATCGGTGACTTCCTGGCCGGCCTGGGTCCGGCCGAGCGGGCCGAGATGCGGGCGGCCGCCGTCGAGTACGTCACCAAGTTCCTCGAGTCCTTCCCGCCCCTGCGGGCCTCGTGGCGGCCCGTCACCGAGAGCCGTCTGCGGCTCGAGCTCCACGAGGGGCGCATCATCGCCCAGGGCAAGGTCGACCTGACCCTGGGCCGGCCCGACGGCGACCGGGCCGGCAAGGTGATCATCGACCTCAAGGCCGGCGGCTTCTCGACCGCCCACCGCGAGGACCTCCGCTTCTACGCCCTCCTCGAGACCATCCGGGTCGGCACCCCACCCCGCCTCCTCGTCACCTACTACCTCGACCAGGGGACCCTGCACGCCGAGGAGGTCACCGTCGAGGTGCTCCACGCCGCCGTCCGGCGCCTCGCCGACGGGGCGGGCCTGATGGTCGCCCTGCGCAGCGGACAGCGGGTCCCCACCACCCGACCCGGCCCCGCCTGCCGCTGGTGCGTGGCCCTCGACGACTGCGACGACGGCCGACGCCACCTCGCCGACACCGACGAACCCTGAGTTCCCGGCGCCGCCGCCGAACCCCGAGGCCCTAGCGCGCCGCCGACGACGAGCCCCGGTCCCCGGCGCCGGGACCGGCCAGGCGGGCGGCCCCGCCGCCCAGCGGCACCCCACGGGGTGGCACCGGCATCGAGGGATGCACCTCGGGCGCCACCCGCGGCTCGTAACGCCCACCCTCGCCGTCGAGGGCCGCCAGGCGACCCGACGCCCGCAGGGCCAGCACGGCCGCGCCCATCACCGCCGCCGCCACCGCCACCGTCGGACGGGGCCCCACCATCTCCATCGACTGGCCCAGGATCAACTGGCCCAGGGGGTTGGCCAGCAACAGGACCATCAGATACAGGGCGAGAACCTTCGCCCGTCGGTCGTCGTCCACCTGGAGCTGGACCGTGGTGTTCAGGGTCGACGCCGAGGCCAGATGCGACGCCCCCAGCAGGGCCAGACCCACCAGGGCCAGGGGGAAGACCGGGGCCAGGGCGAACACCCCGATCGCCACGGCGTAGGACACCATGGCCATCCCCTGCAGGCGCGAGCGCGGCATCCGCGCCCCCACCGAGGCGATGACCGGGGCCGACGCCACCGCCCCCAGCCCGATCATCGACACCATGAGTCCGAAGCCGCCTTCGCCCACGCCGAACACGTCGCCGGCGAACACCACCGACAGGGACTGGATGGGCAGGCCGAACAGGCCGATCAGGGCCACGGTCACGATGGCGGTCACGATGCCCGGTCGCCGGCGCACGTGGCGCACGGTGTCGGCCATCTCCCGCAGGGGCCGCATCCGCGTCGACCGGTCGGTGACGGCGGGCGGGGTGTCGATGCGCAACAAGGCGATGATGACCGCCCCGAAGCTGACGGCGTTGATGGCGAAGGCCCAGGCCGGGCCGAGGGAGGCGACCGTGACCCCGGCCAGGGCGGGCCCGAACATGCGGGCGGCGTTGAACTGGGCCGAGTTCAAGGTGACGGCGTTCAACAGGAGCTCGCGGGGCACCAGTTCGCTCACGAAGGCCTGCCAGGCCGGCAGGTTCAGACCCCCGGTCACCCCCGCCGCCACCGACATGGCCACATAGGCGGTGGGCGAGCGCACCCCACCCGCCCACAGGGCCATGAAACCCAGCGACACGAGGGCCTGGGACGACTGGGTGAACAGGAGCACCCGGCGCCGGGTGTAGCGGTCGGCGATCGCCCCCGCCACCGGCCCCACCAGCGCCATGGGGAAGAACTGGGCGAAACCCGCCAGACCCACCCAGCCGGCACTGGCGGTCAGCTCCCACACCACCGCCGGCAGGGCGATGGCCTGGAAGAAGCGCCCCGTGTTCGAGATGATCCCGCCCACCCAGAAGCGGCGGAAGTTCGGTTGACGCAGAGCGACGACGGCGTCGCGCAGACGCGGCCGCGGGGTGTCGTCGTCGCGGGCGGGCATGGGCGGCACGCTAGCGAGCCCCGCCCGCGACGCCGAATCACCCGGTCCGGGTCGCCCCGACACGGTCCCGTCGACGACACTGGGCCCATGGCCGACTTCATCCGCACCGAGACCGTGGGCCGGGTCGGTGTTCTCACCCTCCACGACCCGACCAAGCGCAACGCCGTCAACCTCACCATGAACGCCGAGATCGGCGAGGTGCTCGACGCCTGGGAGGCCGACGAGGACATCGGCGCCCTCGTCGTGACGGGCACCCCGCCCGCCTTCTGCGCCGGCGCCGACCTCGACGATCTCCTCGCCGACCAGGACCCCGAGGGCATGCGTCGCATCTACGACGGCTTCCTGCGGGTCGCCCACACCACCTTGCCCACGGTGGCCGCCGTCAACGGGCCCGCCGTCGGGGCGGGCATGAACATGGTCCTGGCCTGTGATCTGGTCCTGGCGGGACGTGACGGCGCCCGCTTCGACAGCCGCTTCCTGCAGATCGGACTGCATCCCGGCGGGGGCCACACCTGGCGCCTGGCCCGCACCGTGGGCCACCAGACGACCATGGCCATGGTCGTCTTCGGCCAGGTGCTCGACGCCGCCGAGGCCGAACGCGTCGGCCTGGCCTGGCGGGCCGTCGACGACGAGGCCCTCGTCGACGAGGCCGTCGCCCTGGCGGCCCGCGCCGCCGAGGCCCCCAAGGAGCTGGTCGCCCGCACCCGGGCCACCATCGAGTCGCTGGCCACCATCACCGACTCCGAGGCCGCCGTCACCCACGAGCTGCACCCCCAGCTCTGGTCGATGAGCCAACCCGCCTTCCGCGACCTGGTGGCGCGCCTCAAGGCCCGCATCTCGCGGTCGGGCTGAACCGGCCGGGTCGCCGTCGCCCCGGCGGCGCCGCCACGCGCGGGCCCCGGGCCGGGTCAGGCCAACCAGGTGGCGACGAGTTCGTCGCCACGTTCCTGCCACTCCTCGGCCGTCATGGCGTAACGGATGTGGTCCTCCCACACCCCGTTGATCTCGAGATAGCGCAGGGCGACACCCTCGTCGCGCATCCCGATCTTCTCGACCACCCGGCGGCTGCGGGTGTTGCGGGGGATGATCGCCGCCTGCACCCGGTGCAGGTGCAGCTCCTCGAAGGCGAAACGCAACACCACGACCAGGGCCTCGGGCGTGTAGCCGTGACCGGCCCGGGCCTGGTCGATCCAGTAGCCGACGTAGCAGGACTGGAAGGCGCTGCGCTGGACGGCGTTGAGGTTCATCTCGCCGGCGAAGCACCCCTCGACGAAGACCCCGAAGGCGTAGCCCGTCCCCAGCTGGCGCTCACGGTCACGGGCGGCGCAGCGGGCCGCGAACGCCGAGGGGTCCTCGACCACGTCGGGCTGGCCGGGCAGGCGGCTCGCCTCCCACGGTGTGAGCCAGTCCTCGTTGCGCCGCCTCACCTCGCGCCAGGCGGAGAAGTCGCGCGGCTCGAGAGGGCGCAGCAGGACACGACGACCGAACAGGGTGGGCACGGCGGCCGATCGTACCCTGCGATGGTCAGGGGACGACCACCGCCGCGTCGAGCTCGACGTGACCGCCACCGGGGCGG
>RFFY01000387.1 GCA_003697065.1 Actinomyces sp.
CCCCTCGACTGCGACACCGCCTCCTGGACGAGCGCCACCCCGCCCACCCCTGACGTCTCCCCGTGGGCGTACCGGCCGGGTGACCGGGTGTGCTACCGCCTCACCGTCGACTTCCCCCTCGACCTCGACCACCGCAACCCGGTGGTGCGGGACTTCATCCCCCCCAACACGGTCTTCGAGCGCTTCTGGGGTGTCGACACCGCCACGGGCGCCACCACCGCCAACGACACGACCATCGCCGAGGTCCACGACTCCACCCTGGGATCGGGCAACCCCGTCGGGCCGACGACGACGGCCATCGCCTGGCGCCTGGGTGTCGACCACTTCAGCGACGGTGACCTCTACGTCGACGCCACCGCCCACCACTTCGAGGTCGTCTTCTCGGTGACGATCGCCGGCGACCCCCGCGACGCCACCTGGGTCGACATCGTCGACAACCTGGCCAAGCTCACCGTGCAGAACTCCGCCTCCAACGGGGGCACCACCTGGTCGAGCCGCGACCAGGCCGGGTTCACCTTCGTCGAACCCCACCTGAGCCTCGACAAGCGCAGCGGCACCGGCGACGTCGCCGACAACGTGGAGGACACCGTCGACGTCGTCGTGCAGGGTGATGTCGTCCCCTACGAGGTCGCCATCACCAACGACTTCGCCAGTCCCGCCTCCCCGGCCGACGCCGTCTACGCCCGCGCCGAAGCCGTCGAGGGATGGGACCTGCTGCCCACGGGCCTGACCTGCGCGGACATCTCGTCGGCGCCGACGCTCGACGTGACGGGAACGCTGGCGTGCCTCGACCCGGCGACACCGGGCTACCCCCTGACCGGCACCACCCACGACGGTCGCAGCGTCATCACCTTCACCATCGACGCCGTCGATCCCGGCCAGACCGCCCTGCTCACCTACTCCCTCACCATGCCCGGCGATCTGGCCGCCGGTCAGCTCCTCACCAACGACGCCGGGATCCGGCGCTACCGCTCCAGCGCCCCCAACACCGGCGGTGCCGCCCCCACCTACGTCCCGGCCTCGAACATCGATCCGGCCCTCGCCGCGTCGGCCAACACCGGCCGGGCGGACGCCTCGTCGAGTGTGATCGCCCCCACCACCACGGTCACCAAGCTCCAGCAGTCCCACCACGACGACGGACCCGTGGGGACGAACCTCGCCAACGCCACCCTCGCC
>RFFY01000388.1 GCA_003697065.1 Actinomyces sp.
CGCCGGGGGTGGGGTGCTGGACGGGGTCGCCGTCTCCCCGTCGGTGGGGGCCGGACCGGCGGCCACCCCGGTGCCGGCGGCGGCGAGATCTCCGGGTTCCCGCGGGGTCGTGCCGTTGGTGTCGGGGGCAGCGTCGACGCCGGACCTCGAGTCCGGATCGGCCCCGAAGTCGCGGTCGTAGATGTGGCTGGCGGCGCCGAAGAGGAGCTCGGCCAGGATGTCCCAGCGCGGGTCCGTCACCTGGGCGGCCCCCTCCGCCGATCCCGAGGCCCCGCCGGGGACGGGCTCCACCGTCACGCCCGTCTCGTCGGTGGGGATCGCCAGCACGACCGTGTCGCCGGCGACCAGGGCGAAGGCGTCCGAGGGGAGCTCGGTGAAGGCGGTGTCGGTCACGGCCAGGCGCCACGGGGCGCCCGGTGAGCGGGTGAGCTGGGGCCAGCGGTTCGTCCCCTGGAAGGTGTCCCAGGCGAAGGGATCGACGGCGACCCAGGGTTCGTCGGCGGCGCCGGGATCGAGAAAGGGAAAGGCGTAGGACCAGAACAGGCCCCCGTCGTCGTCGGGCACGGGCCCGGCGAGGCGCATCCACAGCACCCAGTGATCGGCGGACGGATCCGGCGTCCCGGCGCAGACCCACAGGCCCCGCCCGTCGCGCTCCCCGCAGGGGACCGTCCCCGTTGCCGTCACCGTTGCCGTCCCCGCCACCCCGACGCCCCCGTAGGCGACGATGTCGACGTAGGGGTCGCTCAAGGTGGCGGGCACCGAACCCGGCACGGCGTAGCGGAAGGTGTCACCGACGCCGTCGGTCCGGCCCGCCCCCGCCACCACGTCCCCGGCGAGCCCGGAGTCGACGCCGAGGGTGCCGAGGAGGTCGACGACAGCGGGGGGAGGGTCGTCCGGTGCCGTCGTCTGGGCGACGGCACCGGCGCCCGCCGGCGTCGCCGTGGCGGCGAGGAGGAACGCCACCATGGCGGCGAGGACGGACCGGTGGGCGAAGGGACGGGGCGGGCGGGATCGAGGCATCGGGGATCCTGGTGTCGGCGGATACGGTCACGCCGAACCAAGCGGGCGGGCGTCATCACAGCGTCAACGAGACGACGCCCCGACCCCAGCGGTCGTGGTGATGGCGCCGGGCGTCGCCCTGGTCCACCATGGGGGCGTGGCCACCGACCCCGCGCCCGGCGCCGCCGCCGATGCCCTCATCACCACCATCCGCGAGTCGGTGATCGGCCGCCACGACCTCGTGGCGGGACCCTTCGGGTACCGCCCCGTCGTGTACGCCGACTACACGGCCTCGGGGCGCTCCCTCACCTTCGTCGAGGACTACATCCGCGACCAGGTCCTGCCCCTGTACGCCAACACCCACACCGAGTCGTCCGGCACCGGCCTGCAGACCACCCGCTTCCGCGAGGAGGCCCGCTCGATCATCCGACGCTGCGTGGGCGCCACCGACGACCACGTCGTGTTGTTCTGCGGCAGCGGCTCGACCTACGCCATCGACAAGATCATCGGGGTCCTGGGCCTGCGCATCCCCTCCGAGCTCGAGGACCGCCACCACCTCGCCGACCACATCCCGCCCGAGGAACGCCCCGTGGTGTTCATCGGGCCCTACGAGCACCACTCCAACGAGATCCCCTGGCGTGAGTCGATCGCCGACGTGGTGACCATCGGCGAGGACGCCGACGGCCACGTCGACCTCGTCGAGCTCGAAGCCGCCCTCGTCGCCCACGCCGACCGTCCCCTGCGCATCGGGTCGTTCTCGGCGGCCTCGAACGTGACCGGCATCCTCACCGACGTCGCCGCCGTGTCGCGCCTGCTCCACCGCCACGGCGCCCTCGCCTTCTGGGACTACGCCGCCGCCGCCCCCTACGTCGCCATCGACATGGGCTCACCCGACGACGACGCCCACCTCGACGCCGTCTTCCTCTCCCCCCACAAGCTCATCGGCGGGCCCGGTACCCCCGGCGTGCTGGTGGCCCGCCGGGCCCTGTTCACCAACCGGGTGCCCGACGTCCCCGGCGGGGGGACGGTGGCCTACGTGAGCCCCGACCACCACGACTACCTCCCCGACATCGAGCATCGCGAGGAGGGCGGGACCCCCGCCATCGTCGACTCCATCCGCGCCGGGTTGGTGTTCGCCCTCAAGGAGGCGGTCGGGGTCGACGAGATCCGGCGCCGTGAGGAGAACTTCGTCCGCCGGGCCATCGCCGCCTGGAGCGCCGATCCGAACATCGAGATCCTCGGCAATCCCGCCGCCGACCGCCTGTCCATCGTGTCCTTCGTGGTTCGCTGGGGCGAGCGTTGGCTCCACCACAACTTCGTGGTGGCCGTGCTCAACGACCTCCTCGGCATCCAGGCCCGGGGCGGTTGCTCCTGCGCCGGCCCCTACGGTCACCGCCTCCTCGGTATCGACCTCGAGCGCTCGGCCGAGTTCGAGCGGGAGATCACCCGGGGCTGCGAGGGGATCAAGCCGGGGTGGGTGCGGGTCAACTTCAACTACTTCATCGACGAGGCCACCTTCGAGCACATCGTGGACGGGGTCCGCCTCGTCGCCGCCGAGGGGGCGGCCCTGCTGCCCTTCTACCGCTTCGAGCCGGACTCGGGTCTGTGGCGCCACCACCGGCCTCCCCCCGAACCCCCCGCCAGCTTGTTCGACGTCGACTACTCGACGGGGCGCATGCGCTATCCCGACCACCGCCGGCGGGTGGACACGGTCGATCTGGCGGCGGTCCGCGAGGAGGCCCGGCGCCTCTGCGCCGCCGCCCGCCGCGACCGGCCCCTGCCGCCCCCGGGACCGGTCACGAACCCCGATTTCGAGCACCTCCGCTGGTTCCCCTACCCCGACGAGGTCGTCTGATCCGAGCCCCGGCACCGGATGCGGGGTCCCCGGCCGTGTGCGACACTGGCGCCGAGGGTGAGATCACAGCCCGGCCCCGCCGGGCCCGGCGAGAGGAGCCCCGTATGTCTGTACCGACGGACCGGATCCGCAACGTGGCGATCGTGGGTCATCAGGGCAGCGGCAAGACCAGCCTGGTCGAGGCCCTGCTCTACCGGGCCGGGGTCATCGACCGGCCCGGCAGCGTCGACTCCGGCACCGCCGTGTGCGACACCGGTCCCGAAGCACGCGCCCGCCACCAGTCGATCGACCTCGCCGTCGCCTCCTTCGAGTGGAACGACCACCGCATCAACCTCCTCGACGCCCCCGGGGCCCAGGAGTTCCTCGGCGACGCCCGCTTCGCCCTCCACGCCGCCGATCTCGCCCTGTTCGTCATCGACGCCGCCGACGGCGTCATGCCCCACGACGTCACCTTGTGGCGCATCGCCCGCGACCTCGGCCTCCCCCGCATGATCTTCGTCAACAAGCTCGACCGGGAGCGCACCTCCTTCGCCGCCACCCTCGACCAGATCCGGGCCCGCTTCGGGACGGCCACCGATCCCGTCGAGTTGCCCATCGGCGAGGCCTCCGACTTCCACGGCGTCGTCGACCTCATCACCGACAAGGCCTTCCTGTACGACACCGGACAGGCGGCGCCGGCGGACATCCCCGGCGAGCTCGCCGACGAGGAGTCGGCCCGCCACGACGAGCTCGTGGAGGACGTCGTCGAGGTCGACGACGCCGCCCTGGAGCGTTATCTCGAGGGGGAGGCACCCGATGCGGCCACCCTCGAGACCCTGCTGCACCGCGCCCTCGACGAGACGACCCTGTTCCCGGTCCTGTGCGGCTCGGCCACCGGGCCCATCGGCACCGACCGCATCCTCGATCTCATCTGCCGGATCGGGCCGTCGCCGGTCGAACGTGCCGCCAACGCCGAGATCGTCACCCTCGCCGCCGGCGGCGCCGTCGCCCCACCCGCCGCCTTCGCCCAGCCCGATCCGGCCGCCACGACGGTGGTGTGGGTCTTCAAGACCCGCTTCGACGACTATCTGGGCCAGCTCTCGGTCTTCAAGGTGCTCTCGGGGACCCTGCACACCGACGACGAGCTGATCGACGCCCGCACCGGCGACAAGATCCGCCTCCACCAGATCATCTCCCTGCGGGGCGCCGAGCACAGCCCGGTCCGCGAGGTCGTGGCCGGTGACGTGGCGGCGGTCGCCAAGCTCGACACCCTCCGCACCGGCGACACCCTGAGTCCCGACGGCGGGGTGGAGGTGCCCCGTCCCGCCCTGTCCAAGCCCGTCCACGGGATCGCCGTCCGTGCGCGCGCCCA
>RFFY01000389.1 GCA_003697065.1 Actinomyces sp.
GTCGCCCTCTTCGCCGCCGCCGAGGCCGGGATCCCCCACGTCCCCCTCAACTACCGACTCGCCGACCACGACCTGCGGGCCCTCGCCACCCGCGAGACCCCGGCCCTCGCCCTGGTCGGCGACGACGCCCGTGACCGCCTGTCCGGCCTCGAGGGCGTGACCCTCCTCGACCGCCACGAGCTCCTCGCCACCCCCGCCGACACCGGCGCCCCCACCGACACCGGCGCCGAGGGGGCCTGGCCCGACGATCCCGACGCCGTCGCCGTCGTGTTGTTCACCAGCGGCACGACCGGGCCGCCCAAGTCGGCCGTGCTGCGCCACCGCCACCTCGTCTCCTACGTGCTCGGCACGGTCGAGTTCATGAGCGCCGAACCCGACGAGGCGACCCTGGTGAGCGTCCCGCCGTACCACATCGCCGGGGTGGCGGCGACCCTGTCGGCCCTCTACGCCGGGCGCCGCCTCGTCCACCTGCCCCGCTTCGACCCCGACGCCTGGATCGACCTCGTCGCCGACGAGGGGATCACCCACGCCATGGTCGTGCCCACCATGCTGGCCCGCATCGTCGAGCGGCTCGAGCGCCGCCGCGTCGAGCTGCCCAGCCTGCGGGCCCTGTCCTACGGGGGCGGCCCCATGCCGCGACCCGTGATCGAACGGGCCCTCGAGCTCCTACCCGCCACGGGTTTCGTCAACGCCTACGGGCTCACCGAGACCAGTTCCACCATCACCCTGCTCGGCCCCGACGACCACCGGGAGGCGGCGGCCTCGACCGACCCGGCGGTGCGGCGACGCCTGGGGTCGGTCGGACGCCCCCTGCCGGGCATCGAGATCCAGATCCGCGACGAGACCGGCCGCGTCCTCGGCCCCGACACCGAGGGCGAGGTGTGGGTCCGGGGCGCCCAGGTCGCCGGCGAGTACCTCGAGGGGGGCTCGCGTCTGGATCCCGAGGGCTGGTTCCCCACCCGCGACCGGGGCCTGCTCGACCCCGACGGTCACCTCCACCTCGGGGGCCGGGCCGACGACGTCATCGTGCGGGGCGGCGAGAACCTGTCCCCCGCCGAGATCGAGGAGGTGGCCCGCCAGGTCCCCGGCGTGGCCGACGCCGCCGCCGTCGGCGTCTCCGACCTCGAGTGGGGCGAGATGGTCGCCCTCGTCGTCGTTCCCGACGATCCGTCCGCCCCGCCCGACCCCGAGGCCATCGTCGAGCACATCCGCTCCCGCCTGCGCTCGATCAAGGTCCCCGGACGGATCGTGTGGCGCGACGAGCTCCCCTACAACGAGACGGGCAAGCTCCTGCGCCGGGTGCTGCGCGACGAGCTGGCCGACGCCGGGACCTGAGCCCGCGGCCGTGACCGCCGCCTCCGCCACCGACTGGTCGCTCGCCCGGGCTGTCGCCCACGCCGACGACCCCGACCTCGACCGCCGCCTCGGCGCCGCCGTCGGGGTGCCGGTCCTCGTCGTCGACCTCGACCGTCCGCCCCGGCCCGACGAGGCGGAGGCGCTCGAGCGCCTCGGACGACGCGCCGCTGCGCTGCCGGTGGTCACCGTCGCCGTCGACCGGGCCGGGAACGGTCCGGACCCCACCGGCGACGAGCGCGCCCCGGTGTCCTTCGACCTCGTCGTGGCCGACCCCGAACCCGTCGTCGCCGGGATCCTCGCCCACCCCCACGCCGCCGTCGTGGCGGCCCAGGTCCTGCGCCGGCCCGCCACCACACCCCACGACGCCCTGATGGTCGAGTCGTTCGCCTACGCCACCCTCCAGGCCGGTCCCGAGCATGCCGCCTGGCTGGCCCGGCGGGGCCGGCGGGTCCGGCCCCCCGTCGAGGAGCCCCGCGTCCGCCTGGCCGACGAGGGCGGGCGGTGGCGCATCACCCTCGACCGGCCCCGCCTGCGCAACCTCGTCGACGCCGCCCTGCGCGACGAGCTCGTCGAGGCCCTCCGGGTCGTCGCCGCCGACCCCGCCGCCCGGGAGGTCCTGCTCGAGGGTGCCGGCCCCGTCTTCTGCGCCGGAGGCGACCCGGCCGAGTTCGGATCCCGCCCCGACCCGGCCTCCGCCCACCTGGTGCGCACCCAGGCCAACGTCGCCCCCTGGCTGGTGGCCCTGGCCGGGCGCCTTCGGGTCGTCGTCCACGGGGCTGCCGTCGGGGCCGGCATCGAGATGGCCGCCTTCGCCGGCCGTGTCGACGCCCATCCCGACACCCGCTTCCGCCTACCCGAGATCACCATGGGGCTCGTGCCCGGCGCCGGGGGAACCGTGTCGATCCCGGCCCGCATCGGCCGCCGCCGCACCCTGTGGTGGCTGCTCACCGACGCCACCGTCGACGCCGCCAC
>RFFY01000390.1 GCA_003697065.1 Actinomyces sp.
CTGCGATCCCGGCCTCACCGTGGTGAGCCTGCAAAGCTGGCTGGGCTGCGACAGCGTCATCAACTGCATCGTCAATCCCATCGTGCCGGTGGTCAACGACCTGGGTGCGGTGACCCTCTGTGCGCCGGCCACCTTCAGCATTTGCGGACAGACATACTCTGAATGCGGCGTTTTCTCCAATACCTGCGACAACTGGCAGGGCTGCGACAGTACCGTCATCGTTGACCTGGCCATTTTGGATCCACAGGCCAGCATTGCACCGCCCGCCGTGCTGGATTGTGCGCCCGGCTCCACAGTGACCTTGGATGGTTCGGGCTCCAATTCGGGCTCCGATTGCCTGCCCAACGTGGTAACTGCTTACGCCTGGACCGGCCCTGCCGGAGGCATCGTCGGCTCCGCCAATGGCCCGACAGTCACCGTTGACGAACCCGGTGAATACTGCCTGACCCTGACTTTCAGCAGGGGCGGGGTCTCCTGCTCCGACACCCGCTGCGTCACCGTTGTGCAGGACGATGCCGTTCCGCAAACACCGCAGATTACAGGCACCAATCAGATTTGCCCTGGCGACACCGCCATGTATGTGGTCATGCCCGTCGGGGCTCCCGCCCCAACAGGCTACACCTGGAGCACCTCCAACGGCACGCCCATCATCGGCAGCGGCGACACTGTTCAGGTGGTATGGCCTGCTTCCGGCAATGTGCAGGTATGCGTGACTGCCGATAACATTTGCGGATCATCCAACCAGGCCTGCATCAATGTGAATGTCGTAAACCCTGCCACCGCCACCCTGAGCGGCAGCGGAACGGTATGCACCGGCAGCGGTGATCCAGTTGATCTGACCATTACCCTGACCGGCGGCGCACCCTGGACGGTTGAATACACCCTGGACGGCGTGGCTCAAACGCCCTTGAACGTGCCTGCCAGTCCCTATACTTTCACGGTTACAACTCCCGGCACTTACGAGCTCACAGGCGTTACAGGTGCCACCGGCTGTCCCGGCACTGCCTCAGGCACCGCTGTGGTGGATGAGTTTCCCGTACCAACGGCTGAGCTGAGCGGCTCGGGCTCCATTTGCCAGGGCAGCGGCCAGAC
>RFFY01000391.1 GCA_003697065.1 Actinomyces sp.
ATTGCGGTAGGGCGCCACCGACAGATAGGTGAGCAGGCGCAGGCGCTCGGTGACGGCCGCCGCGAACGACAAGGCGACGAAGGGATCGAGGCTCTGGTGCCCCCCCGACGCCAACCAGCGGACCCCCGGTGCCGGGTGCTCGGCGAAGGCCATGCCGGACCAGCCGGCGCTCTCGGCCACCCGGGCGAGCTCGGTCACCGGGCCCGCCTCGAGGAGGGAGCCCTCGGTGCCGTGGCGGTCCGGGTACTGCAGGATGAACTCCATACGAGCGGCTAGGGTCGCATCCGACGCCCACGGGCGCCACCGCCGGCCGGTCCGACCCCCGGAGTCCGCCCATGACCCGCACCGTCTCCGTCGCCCCGCCCGATCCCACGGCGAGCGGGACCCCCGTGGCCCTCACCGTCGACGGCGTGGAGGTCGAGGTCCCCGCCGGCACCACCGTCAAGGACGCGGCGGCCCGGGTCGGGGTCGTCACCCCCACCCTGTGCTGGGCCGCCAACCTCACCCCGGTCAGCGCCTGTCGCCTGTGCGTGGTCGAGGTCGAGGGCGCCCGGGCCCTGGTGCCCTCCTGCTCCCGGCCCGTGGAGCCGGGGATGGTGGTGCACACGGACTCCGAGCGGGTCCGCCGCAGCCGTCGCCTCGTCCTCGAGCTCCTGGCGTCGAGCGTCGAGCTCGACCAGGCCCCGGAGCTGGTGGACCACATGGCGACCTACGGCGCCGACCCGGCGCGCTTCGGCGACGGGGAACGGGTGAGCGAGCCCGTCCGCGACGTCGACGACCTCTTCGTGCGCGACTACGAGCGGTGCGTCCTGTGTTACAAGTGCGTCGAGGCGTGCGGTGACGACGCCCAGCACACCTGGGCCATCGCCGTGGCCGGTCGGGGCTTCGACGCCCGGATCGCCACCGAGTTCGACGTCGCCCTCGACCGATCGGCCTGCGTCTACTGCGGCAACTGCATCGGGGTGTGTCCCACCAACGCCCTCCAGTTCCGCACCGAGTACGAGCTGAGGGCCGCCGGCGACTGGCGCCCCGACGACCAGAGCGTCACCCGCACCGTCTGCGGCTTCTGCGGCGTGGGGTGCAACCTCGAGCTCCACGTCCAGGACGAACGCATCGTCAAGGTCACCTCCCCGGTCGACCACGAGGTCACCAGCGGCCACCTCTGCGTGAAGGGCCGCTTCGGCTGGGCCCACGTCCACGCCTGATCCGCCCCCGGCCGGCCGCCACCGGATCGCCGCCTGGGCCGAAGGGCCCGACGTGGTGGGTCTTTCGTCCCGCCCGGGTGGGGACCTCTGCAGGTGGGCCCCGGGCGCGCCGATACGACGGGGGGCGACCGGCTGCACCCGACCAGTGGCGCCCGACCGTGTGGAGGTGGTGATGGGGGTTTCGGCGAAGATCACGACGGCGTTGGCCGCGGTGGTGGATGCGGGGGAGTCGGTGCTCGTGTGGCGCCACGTGGCCTCCCACGGACGGGTCGAGCCCGGCGAGCGGGCGGTGACACCCCTGCTCGGGCCGGGCCTGCACCGCGCCGTCGAGGCCGGCGCCTCTGTCGTGGGACGCTCCGAGGTCCCCGACGGCACCAACCTGGTCGCCGTCACCGACCGGCGTCTCGTGTGGTGCCACCGCTCCCTGCTCACCGGTGAGGTCGACGTGCGGGGCTTCGACCCCCTCGTCGCCGTACGGGAGGTGGCCATCGAACCGGCCCGCATCGCGCTGGCGAAGCTGCGACTGGTCCTCGTCGGCGGTACCACGGTGACCTTCGATCTGCCCTCGGATCACCGGGCCACGGAGTTCGCCGAGACCCTGCGCGCCGCAGCGTCCGCCGTGGGCGCCCCCTGCTAGCGTCGGCGCCCACACCGGGCTCGGCCCGGTACCCGGACCCCAGCCGCGAGGTGCCCGATGGTCGCGCCCGACGAGTTCCGCTTCGACACCCTCAGCCTCCATGCGGGCCAGCGCCCCGATCCCACCACCGGGGCCCGGGCCGTGCCCATCTACTTCACGACCTCCTACAGCTTCACCGACACCGACCAGGCGGCCGGCCTGTTCAACCTCGAGCTCCCGGGCCACATCTACTCGCGGATCTCGAACCCCACCGTGGCCGTGCTCGAGGAGCGCATCGCCGCCCTCGAAGGCGGGGTGGGCGCCGTGTGCACCGCCTCGGGTCAGGCCGCCTTCCACCTGGCGGTCGTCACCCTCATGGGCGCCGGGGGCCACATCGTCGCCAGCCGCAACATCTACGGCGGCACCCACAACATGTTGAACCTCACCCTGCCCCGCTTCGGCATCACCACCACCTTCGTCGACCCCCGCGATCCCGACGCCTTCGCCGCCGCCATCACCGACGAGACCCGCCTCGTGTTCGCCGAGACCCTGGGCAACCCCGGCATCGAGGTGCTCGACGTGGCCGCCGTGGCCGAGGTCGCCCACGCCCACGGCCTGCCCCTGATGGTCGACTCGACCTTCACCACCCCCTGGCTCCTGCGGCCCCTCGAGCACGGCGCCGACATCGTCATGCACTCCGCCACCAAGTTCCTGGGCGGCCACGGTGTGGCGCTCGGTGGTGTCCTCGTCGACGGGGGCACCTTCGACTGGGAGGCGTCGGGACGCTTCCCGACCCTCACCGAGCCCTACGCCGGCTACCACGGCATCGCCTTCAGCGAGGAGTTCGGCCCCGCCGCCTTCATCACCCGGGCCCGGGCGGAGGGGCTGCGCGACTTCGGGGCGGCGATGAGCCCCGCCAACGCCTTCCAGATCCTCCAGGGGGTCGAGACCCTGCCCCTGCGTATGGCGCGTCACGTCGCCAACGCCGAGCGCGTCGTCGACTTCCTCCGCTCCCACGAGGCCGTGGCCTGGGTGCGCCATCCTCACGCCCCCGAACACCCCGACCACGAGCTCGCCGCCCGCCTCCTGCCCCGCGGCGCGGGGGCCATCTTGTCGTTCGGCATCGTCGGGGGCCGCGAGGCGGGGCGGCGTTTCATCGAGGCGGTCCGCCTCGCCTCCCACCTCGCCAACGTCGGTGACGCCAAGACCCTCGTCATCCATCCGGCGTCCACCACCCACCAGCAGATGTCGGCCGCCGATCTGGCCGCCGCCGGCGTGGGGGAGGATCTCGTGCGCGTCTCGGTCGGTCTCGAGGATCCCGACGACATCGTCGAGGATCTCGCCCGTGCCCTGCGCGCCTCCCAGCGGAACTGACCGGGTAGCGAGGAGGACCGGCATGGACATCGAGTACCGGGGCCGTCGGGTGCGGCTCGCCACCGGGGGCCGGCCCGTCGACGGCGACGAGCCCCTCGTGGTGCTCGTGCACGGGGCGGGCATGGACCGCACCGTCTGGCAGCTCCAGACCCGCTGGCTCGCCCACCACGGACGCCGGGCCGCGGCGGTCGACCTGCCGGGTCACGGGGCCAGCGAGGGGCCGCCGCTCACCTCCATCGGGGAGCTGGCCGACTGGCTGGCCGGCCTGGTCGAGACCCTCGACCCCGGGGGCGCCTCGCTGGTCGGGCACTCGATGGGGTCCCTGGTCGCCCTCGAGACCGCGGCCCGCCACCCGGGCGCGGTCCAGCGCCTGGTCCTGATGGGGGTGGCGGCGTCCATGCCCGTGCACCCCGACCTGCTCGCCGCCGCCCGGGCCGACGACCCCCTGGCGGCCCGCCTCATCACCTCGTGGGGACTGGCGGTCCCCTCGCGTCTGGGGGGCCATCCCACCCCCGGCCTGTGGATGAGCGGCGGGTCCACCGCCCTGTTGGCCCGCGCCCCCGGCGGGGTCCTCGGTGCCGACCTCGCCGCCTGCGACGCCCACGGCACCGGGGCGGTCGACGCCGCCGGCGCCGTCGCCTGCCCCGTCACCCTCGTGCTCGGTCGTGACGACAAGATGACCCCCGTCCGCGCCGCCGGTCCCCTCGTCGATGCTCTCACCGCGGCGGCGTCCGACGCCGGCATCGACCCGCCGACCGTCGTCGTCGTCGAGGGAGCGGGCCACATGATGATGCTGGAGGATCCCGCCGCCGTCCGCCGGGCGCTCGACGAGGCCCTGCCGGTCGCCTGAGCGCCGCCGCTGGGCCCGGGTCCCGGCATCCGGCAGGCGTTGCCGGCCGGCCCCGCGTTCAGACCTCGGTGCGGCGGCCGGGCAGGCGGGGGGCGGTGCGGGCGTCGACGGTGGCGGGCGACCATCCCCGTACCGAGTTGATGGTCCACACCCTCTCGGCCCCCAGCAGATCGTCGATGCCGACCCGGGCCTCGACCACCCGCCCCTCCTCGAGGAGCACCCGCCGCAGGGTTCCCGCCAGCAGACCCGCCTCGAGGCGGGGGGTCACGAGGCGACCGTCGACGTCGACCACGAGGTTGGCGATGCTGGTCTCGGTGACCTCGCCGTCGGGGGTCCACAGGACAACGTCGTCGGCGCCGGGTCGGCGGGCCCGGGCCTCGTCGTAGCGGGCCCGCCGGGTCGTCTTGTGGCGCAGGAACTCGTCACCGGGATCGACGGGGACGGTGTCGAAGGCCAGACGCACCGGACCGCCGTCGCGGCTCGGGAGGGGACGGCGCTGGATCTCGACCGCACCGTCGGGGGCCACCAGCACCCGCACCACCCCCGCCTCGTCCCCGTCGAGGCGGGTGAGGCGACGGCGCGCCTCGTCGGGGTGGAACTCGTAGCCGAAGTGGGCGGCCGAGCCGGCGAGGCGGTCGAGATGCTCGTCGAGGAGGGCGCAGCCCCCGTCGGGGTCCCACAGGAGGGTCTCGAGGAGGCGGAAGGCGGGCAGGGCGCGGGTCAGGATGCGGGCCTTGTGGCCGCACTCGGCCCACTCCTCGTCGGTGTCGGAATCCCACACGATGCCGCCGCCCACCCCGTAGGTCACCGTGGCGCGGCGTCGGTCGACCCAGGCCGTGCGGATGGCCACGTTGAACTCGAAGTCGGCCGGATGTCCCGGCTCCGGGGCCGGGGCCACGGTGCCGACGGCGCCGCAGTACACACCCCGGGCGTCGGCCTCGAGCTCGGCGATGATGGCGCTCGTGCGTACCTTGGGTGCCCCCGTGATGGAGGCGGCGGGGAAGCAGGCGGCGAAGATCTCGGCGAGGCCGGCGTCGGTCTCGGCCGTCACCACCGAGACCATCTGGTGGACCGTCGGGTAGTGCTCGACCCGGTGCAGGGCGGGTACGCGCACGGTCCCGACGCGGGCGATTCGCCCCAGGTCGTTGCGCATCATGTCGACGATCATGGTGTTCTCGGCCCGGTCCTTGGGGCTCGCCACCAGGGCGTCGGCGAGGCTCTGGTCGACGGCGGGGTCGGGATGACGGGGACGGGTCCCCTTCATGGGTCGCGACTCGAGCTGCTCGCCCCGACGGCGCAGGAACAGCTCGGGCGACGCCGAACAC
Source organism: Actinomyces sp. (assembly GCA_003697065.1). Taxonomy (GTDB): domain Bacteria; phylum Actinomycetota; class Acidimicrobiia; order Acidimicrobiales; family Aldehydirespiratoraceae; genus J010. The sequence goes on from RFFY01000391.1 coordinate 5,371, forward strand.
ACGGCGGCGGACCCCAGCTCGACGAAGGCCTGGTGTTCGGCCCGCTGGGCCCGGCACAGGGCGGCGAAGAGGCCCTCGGGCTCACCGGCGAAGCGGGCCCGGAGCCGGTGGGTCACGTTGACCTGGTAGGTCTCGCCGGCGGCGATCAGTTCGTGGACCCGGGCCAGAGCGGCGGCGTGGTCGGCCTGCGACCACGCCGTGTGCCAGGCGCCCGCCTCGGCGTCGAGGTCGGCGGGACCCGACACCCGGCGGGCCCCGCCGAAGAAGCCGAAGGCGGCCAGGGGTACGTCGGGGTCGCGGCGGGCCCGCAGGGCGGGATCGAAGGCGGGTGACGCGTCGTAGGACACGAAGCCCACCGACCACAGGCCCCGCGCCGCCGCCCTCTCCACCTCGGCCAGGACGGCCGGCACCTCGTCGAGGGCGAGGGCGGTGGCGCCGCCGACGGGCCGCTCGAAGGACAGCCAGCGTCGCCCGGTCCCCGACGGCCAGCGCACCAGGGCGCGCTCCACGACGGGTCGGCGGGTGCCCGTTCCGGGATCCTGCGGATGC
>RFFY01000392.1 GCA_003697065.1 Actinomyces sp.
GTCGGGCGCGGCATCTGGAGCCGCTCCGTCGGCCAACAGCCCTACGGGTACGGCGTCGACATCGGCACGTACCAGCGCCTGCAGGATGCGCTGGCCGCCAATGCCGCCCGGGAAGCCCGCACCAGCCTCGGCTATGCCGAAGAGCAGCACCGCATCCTGAGTACCCTCGAAGGTATCTTCCCCGTCGATACCGGCTCCCTGCAGGATCGCCTCAACGACTTCTGGAACGCATGGTCCGACCTGGCCGACAACCCGCTGGGGACGGCCGAGCGCCTGACCCTGCGGAGCCGTGCCGAGTCGCTCACCGGCCTCTTCGGCCAGCTCGACGCCGACATCGCCCGGCTCGAAGACGATACGAAATCCGCCCTGGCCGCCGGCGTGGACGACCTCAACAACCTGCTCGAAAAGATTGCGGGACTGAACCGCCGGATCGCCCAGGCCAACAACCAGGGCACCCCCGACTTTTCGGCCGAGGACGAACGGGACGCGCTGGTGCGCGAACTGGCGGACCTCGTCCCCGTGCAGGTAAACGCCTCGGCCCCCGACGGCTACCTGGTCACGATCAACGGGATGGCGGTGGTGCAGGGTGAACACGCCATGCCCCTCACGCTCGACCTGGATGCCAGCCCGCCGGTACTCTCCTTCGGCGACACCGGCGTCACCTTCACGCCCACCGGCGAGGGACGTCTGGGGGCCTGGCTGGACGCGCTCTCGACCGATCTGCCCGGCGCCCGGGCCGCCCTCGACGAGCTGGCCGCCACGCTGGTCTCCGAAGTCAATGCCCTGCATGCCACCGGCTTCGGCCTCGACGGAGCCACCGGGCGAGCCTTCTTCGACCCGGCCGGACTGACGGCAAGCACGTTCCGCCTCTCGGATGACGTCCTGGCCGATGCCAACGTCATCGCGGCCTCGGGCGATGCCGCCGCCGAGGGCGACAACAGCGTGGCCCTCGCCATTGCAGACCTTCGGAACGCACCGCTCCTGAACGGCGGCCGCGACACGGCCGAAACGTTCGCGATCAACCTGGTCAGCGACCTCGGCGGCAAGATTGCGGCGGCGGCTTCGCGTGCCGAGGGCCAGAGCGGAGCCCTGACCTACCTCGAAGGCCTGGAAAAAGGGACCTCCGGCGTCTCGGTGGACGAGGAGATGACCCGCCTGATCGAATTGCAACAGGCCTACGCCGCCACGGCCCGCGTCCTCGAAACCGCCCAGCGCATGATGGACACCCTGCTCGCTATCTGACCACGGACCTGATCCTTCCGCCCTATGCGATCCCTCCACCTGGCCCGACAGATCAGCCTCACCCCGGGCATCCTCCAGCAGACGCTCCAGCTCCACCAGCGGGACCTGGCGCGGTATCAGGAGGATATGGCCACCGGGCTCCGTATCCATCGCCCGTCGGACGATGCGACCGGGTTTGCACGGGCCCGGAAACTCGAGGTGATCACCCGCCGCTATGACCAGTATGAACGCTCCCTGAACGGAGCGCAGGCCTGGGTCACCTACACCCAGGCGGCCCTCGACGACCTGGCCGAACTGTTCACCTCGGCCTACGAAGAAGGCGTCCAGGCCGCCAACGATACCCTGGGCGCCGAGGACCGGGAAGCCCTGGCGACCTCCCTGGAAGCCCTCTTCGACGAGGTGATCGACGTACTCAACACCCGCGTCGGCGACGAATACCTCTTTGCCGGTACGAA
>RFFY01000393.1 GCA_003697065.1 Actinomyces sp.
CCTCGGCCACCCGGATCTCGCCCCGGTCGAGAGCGTCGATCGCCTCGTGGATGGTGGCGACGGTGGCGGGATCGCCGGCGTCGAGTTCGTCCCGGGAGGTCCACAGGGCCTCGATGCGTGCACGCAGGTCCGACATGGCGGCTCAGGCTATCCGCACGCCACCCGCCCGGCCGGACCCGGTGAACGCCGGTGGAGAACCCACCGGACCGGGCGACGCCGGACCCCGAACCCGGCCGGGCGGGTCAGCCCAGGCGCTCGTGGGCGAGGGCGATGCGCTCGTCGGGGACGACGGCCGCCACCCGCACGTGATCGCCCCCGGCCCCGTAGAACTCGCCGGGCGACACCACGAGGCCCGCCGTGCGGGCCAGGCGGCGGGCGAAACCCCAGGCGTCGCCGCCCGGCGCCTCGACCCACAGGTAGAAGCCGCCGGCGGGCAGCGAGACCGGGGCGCCGGCGTCGGTGAGCAGACGGGCCAGGGCCTCGAGGCGCCGCCGGTAACGGTGCCTCTGCTCGTCGACGTGGGCCTCGTCGGACCAGGCCACGACGGCGGCCGCCTGCACCGGGCCGGGCACCATGAACCCGGCGTGCTTGCGCACCTCGCGCAGGTAGTGCACCAGGTCGGGGTCACCGGCGTAGAAACCCGCCCGCAGGCCGGCCAGATTCGACCGCTTCGACAGGGAATGCACCGCCAGCACACCCTCGACCCCGCCTTCGAGCACCGTGCGGGGTGGCCCCTGCCAGGTGAAGGCGATGTAGCACTCGTCGCTCAGCACCGGCACCCCGTGGGCCCGACCCCAGTCGGCCACCGCCGCCAGATCGTCCAACCCGCCGGCGGGATTCCCCGGCGTGTTGACCCACAGGCACAGGGCCCGCTCGACATCGGCGGGATCGACCGCCGACAGGTCGAGACACCACGCGGCGTCGACGGGCACGGGGACGGCCCGGCATCCGGCCAGGGTGGCGCCCATGGCGTAGCTCGGGTAGGACACCGCCGGGTACAGCACGGTGTCGCGGTCGGGTCGACGCAGGCGCAACAGGTGGGGCAGGCCCGCCACCAGCTCCTTGGTCCCGATGCAGGCCGCCACCTCGCCGGCGGGATCGAGACGCACCCCGCACAGACGCTCGAGCCAGGCGGCCGCCGCCCGGCGGTACGACACCGTCCCGATCGAGGGCGGGTAGCCCCGCTCGGCGCCGGAGGCGGCCAGGGCCGCCACCACGGAAGGGGGCGGAGGGTCGCACGGGGCGCCGATCGAGCAGTCGACAGCACCGCCGGGCAGGGCGTCGGCCACCGCCCGCAGCTCGTCGAGCCGGTCGTAGGGGTAGGCGGGCGGTTCGAACCCGTCGGGCGCGCTCATGAGGCCTCGACCACGAAGGGCGCCAGCACCCCCAGGGAGGCCGGCTCGAGACGGGCCCGCAGGCGCATGCCGGCCGACTCGGGGGCCTCGGTGAGGACCTGACCCTCCCGGTGCACCGCCGCCATCACGTCGCCCCGGTCCCAGGGCACGAGCAGCTCGGCGACGCTCGTCAGGGTGCGCAGACGGTCGCCGATCACGGCCAGGAGCTCGTCGACGCCCTCGCCCGTCCGGGCCGACACCGCCACCGCCCCCTCGTGGCGGTCCCGCCGGTGAGCGGCGGCGGGATCGAGATCGGCCTTGTTGAACACGAGCAGCTCGGGCACGGCATCGGCCCCGATCTCGGCCAGGACCTCGCGGACGGCGGCCATGGCCCCGTCGGGATCGGGCCCGGCGGCGTCGACGACGTGGAGGAGCAGGTCGGCGTCGCGGACGACGTCGAGGGTGGTGGTGAAGGCCTCGACCAGGGTGTGGGGCAGCTTGCGCACGAACCCCACCGTGTCGGTGATCATGACCGTCTCGCCTCCCGGGAGGCGCAGGCGGCGGGTCGTGGCGTCGAGGGTGGCGAAGAGGCGGTCCTCGACCAGGACGCCGGCGTCGGTCAGGCGGTTGAGCAGGGACGACTTCCCGGCGTTGGTGTAGCCCACCAGGGCCACGAGACGGTGGCGGCTGCGGCGGCGGGCCTTGGACTGGGTGGCGCGGTGACGCTCGATCTGGCGCAGCTCGGCCTCGAGCTTGTGGACCCGGCGCAGGACCCGGCGCCGGTCGACCTCGAGCTGGGTCTCGCCGGGCCCGCGTGTCCCGATGCCACCCGCCTGCTGGGACAGGCGCCGTCCCGAACCCCGCAGGCGCGGCAGGCGGTAGCGCAGCTGGGCCAACTCGACCTGGGCCCGCCCCTCGAGGGTGCTGGCGTTCTGGGCGAAGATGTCGAGGATGACCGCCGTGCGGTCGAGGGCGCTGCGGCCCAGGATCTTTTCGAGCTTGAACTGCTGGGCCGGTGTGAGGTCGTCGTCGAAGACCACCGTGTCGCAGTCGACCTCCTCGGCCAGGTCCCGGATCTCCGCCGCCTTGCCCGCTCCCACGAAGGTGGCGGGATCGGGAGCGGCCCGCTTCTGGTGGACACGGGCCACGGCGTCGGCCCCGGCGGTGTCGACGAGCAGGGCCAGCTCGTCGAGGGAGGCTTCGGTGGCGGCCGGGTCGTCGCCGGCGCGGGTGAGCCCCACGAGGATGATGCGCTCCCGGAAGCTCCGGTCGATGAGGCCGTCGCTCGCACCGCCGTACTCCCCGAAGCCACCCCGGTGGGTGGTGTCCGGTCGGGCGCCGGTGGGCTCGTGGTCAGTGTCGGTCATCGGGACCTGCGGTCGCACCGGGCAAGACGATGTCGGCGACGTGGGTGGCGGGGCCCGTGAGCCGGGCCGCGGCCCCGAGCTCCACCAGGGCGTCCCCGCCGGGCATACGCACCACGACCCGCTCCCCCACCCGTCCCCAGCGGTTGAAGACCCAGGCGGCGGCCGTGGCTCCCGACCCGCACGCCTCGGTGAGCCCGGCGCCGCGTTCCCACACCCGCAGGAGGATCTCGTCGGGGCCGATGGCGGTCACCACGTGGACGTTCGCCCCCTCCGGGAACAGCTTCTCGAGCTCGGGCCCGATCTCGGCCAGGTCGACGAGTTCGGGCTCGTCGACCTCGATCACGAGATGGGGATTGCCCACGTCGGCGGTCTCCCAACGCGACGAGCCGAGGCGCCCGGTGAGGGTGGTGTCGAGGTCGTCGACGAGGGGATCGGGACCCGGGCAGACGACCCCCATGTCGACGGTCACGACGACCGTGTGGGGCTCGGCGGTGGCGTGAACCGAGCAGTGACGGACACCGGCGGGGGTGTCGACCTCGAGTTCCAGATGGGGCCGGCCGTCCCGGCGGGCGACGGCCTGGGCCAGGCAGCGCAACCCGTTGCCGCTGATCTCGGCGGGGCTGCCGTCGGCGTTCAGCAGGCGCATGGCGACCCCGCCGTCGGGCCGCTCGACCCCGAAGATCAGACCGTCGGCGCCGATGCCGCGGCGCCGGTCGCACAGGGCCGACGCCAGGTGGGCGGCGTCGAGGGGCAGGGAGTCGACGAGAGCGACGAGGAAGTCGTTGCCCAGGCCGTGGTGCTTGGAGAGTGGTCGTGGGAAGTGCCGCCGCATGTCTCGCCCGGGCTCGTCGAGGGTCATCGTGTGCTCACTGTCGTGTTCCCATTGTCGCATCCGGGAACCCGTCCGCGTCGCCTGCACCACGAACCGAGTTCTCCCACACGGCCACGACGGTGTCGGGATCGACCGGCGCGTCGAGCCACACGAGGCGGGGATCCCGCCGGAACCATCTCTCCTGGCGTCGGGCGAGGCGCCGGGAGCGCCGGGCGATGCGGCTCCGGGCCTCGGCGAGGTCGTACTCGCCGGCGAGGTGGGCGAACAGCTCGGCGTACCCGAGGGCCTGGCGGGCCGTGTGGGACAGGGGGCGACCGAGCAGGGCCCGGCACTCGTCGAGCCAGCCGGCGGCCAGTTGGGCATCGAGACGTCGTTCGATGCGGGCGTCGATGTCGGCCCGGGTGCGGCGGATCCCGACCTGGACGTAGGGCGTCGGCGGATAGGCGGTGAGCCCGGGCCCGTAGGAGGAGAAGGGTCGGCCCGATCCCAGTGTCACCTCCAGGGCCCGCACGAGGCGACGTCGGTTGCCCGCTTCGATCCGGGAAGCGGCCACGGGATCGAGGCGGGTGAGCTCGGCGGCCAGCTCGGCGGTGGAGCGCCCCTCGAGTCGGCGCCGCACCTCCGGATGGCGCGGGGGGATGTCCAGCTCGTCGACCACCGCCCGCACGTACAGCCCGGTACCACCCACCAGGATGGGTACCCCACCCCGGTCGCGGATATCGGCCACGGCCCGGCGGGCCTCGCGGGCGAACTCCCCGACGGTGTGCTCGCGGGCCGGGTCGACGTGGCCCACCAGATGGTGGGGGACACGGGCGAGGTCCTCCTCACCGGGCGCGGCGGTGCCGATGCGCAGCCCGGCGTAGACGGCCATGGAATCGACCGAGACGATCTCGGCCCCGGGTATCCGCTCCGCCACCGCCAGGGCCAGGGCCGTCTTGCCGGAGGCGGTCGTGCCCACCAGCACCAGGGGCCGGGCGGCCAGGAGACCGACCGGAGGTGTCCTGTCCGTCATCGCCGCTCCCTCCCCGCCCCGGGCCACGCGGACAGCCGCGCCCGACACCGATCCGTGCTCAGCGTCCGCCCCCGTCGAGGTGCACGAGCATCTGGAAGGCGTCGAGCCGCGTCGTATCGATGGCGTCGGTGCCGTAGGCCTCGAGGAAGGGCCCGACCAGGGCCGGCCCGAAGACCTGGGCGACGTCGAGGGCCGCCACGGCGAGGTCGAGATGACGGTCGCCGAGACCCCCCGCCGCCCACCCGGTGAGCACCGGCGGCGCCTCGGGGGCGAGCCACAGCTCGCTCAGGGTCGGCGATCCGTGGACCACGACCTGTTCCCCGCCGCGGGACGAGCGGCGGACGACGGCCTCGGTCGCCGCCAAGAGCTCCTCGGGGAGGCGTCCGGCGAAGGGCCCGTCGACGGCCCGGGTGACCTCACCGGCCGCCACCTTGGCCGCGGCCCGGGCGTGGAGGCGCGCCGGACTGCGGTCGAGATGGCGCGTGGCCTCGACGGCGGTGGTGTCCGTACGGTGCACGTGGCGCAGGGCACCGGCCAGCTGGCCGACGACGGCGCTCGTGTCGAGCCCGTGGTGACCCGACGAGGCGGGCTCCGCAGCGGCAGTCAGGCCCACGACGAGCCACTCGTCACCGGCGTCACCCCGCCCCGAGGCGAGCAGGCGCGGCGCGGGTGCGGCACCGTCGAGGCGCACGAGCATCTCGGCCTCGTCGACGAGGACGGACGTGTCGGGGGGCCGGGCGTGCAGCACGAGGATGTCGCGCCGGTGAATGCCGGCGCGGTGACGGTGGACGCCGGCGACCGTGTCGACGAGGGTCAGGGGTTCGTCGCCCAGGACGGCGGCCACC
>RFFY01000394.1 GCA_003697065.1 Actinomyces sp.
CGCCAGGGCGTAGGCCGACCAGTGGTCGTCGTTGGGTGGGAACTCGGGCTCCTCGTCGTCGCGGTGCAAAGCGACGTGGTCGGCGATCCGCAACGCCACTTCACCCCACCCGTGACCGGGCAGCCGCTGGTCGGCCAGGGCCAGGGCCCACATGGCCTCGCCGGTGAAGAACTTGGACACGGCGTCGACCCGGCGGCCGGCGGTGAGGTCGTGGGCGACGGAGACGGCACCCCGCTCGAAGACCTGGCCCGCCACGAAGTCGGCGAGGCCGACGATCAGGGGGTCGCGGTCGGTGGAACCGGTGGCGTCGCGACGCCAGATCAGCCCGGCCAGGGCGAGGGCGGCGGTGCCGGTCTCGGCCCGGGTGCCGTCGGCGTAGGCCACGCCACCGCCGACGGCCACGAGATGATCGTCGAGCCAGGACAGACCGCGCTCGGCGGCGGCGAAGGCGGCGGGATCGCCCTGGAGGGCGTCGCGCATGTACAGGGCCATGGTCACCCCGGCGTGACGCACCAGGTTGTAGCCGGGGACCGGCGCCGCCGCCGACCGGTCGTAGTCGTACAGCCAGGTGCCGTCGGGCTCCTGGTTGACCAGCAGCCAGCCGGTGGCGGCGTCGATCGCCGCCTCCAGGCGATCCGGAGCCGGCGGCGCACACCGCTCGGGTGGGGTGACGGCGGTGACGAGGACGGCGAGCGTCACCACCCACACCGCGCCGAGGCGGACGGCGGTCTTCCAGGGGGAGCGGGGCGGTCGGGTCACCGGGCGCCGAGACTAGGCGCGACCCGTCGACGGTGGCCGCGCCCTCCCTGTGTCGGCGAGACGACGCCGACCAGTGTCGCCCTGCCGACCCTCGTGGCTGCCCCCGTCGCCGCATCGGCGTTCCTGTTCCCGCCGGTCGGCACCCGTCGACCGGCACCATCGAAAGGGGACAGCACATGGCAGCACTGCAACTGCCCCACCGCCCGGACCCGACGACCGACCCGCGGCCGGCCCATCCGGCCCGCAACGTCGGTCTGGCTCTCGGGCTGGTGGGCATGACGCTCGTCGGGATCGCGACGGTGGCCAATTTCGCCGCCGCCGCCGGTCTCGACACCGACCCGGCGGGGGCCGAGGGGATCCTCGCCTGGACCGGCGGCCTCACCACCCTGGGGCTGGGTTCGGTCAAGTTCGGGATCGCTTTGATCCTCGTCGCCATCATCCACCACCTGTGGCTGCGGGTGGAGTCGGTCGGGGTCTCCCTCGCCCGCCTGCGCCCGGTGGCCGACACCGGGGTGGAGGTCGACGGCGAGATCGAGACCGAACACGGCCGGGCCACGATCAGCCGGGATCCGCCCGAGCCCCTGGGTCTGCACCAGATGGCCCGCACCATGTGGGCACCGATGCTCGGCATGGGCGTGATGATCCTGGCCGCCGGCTTCGTCGTCAGCCTGTTCCAGCAGGCCGAGACGGTCGGTACCGAGACCTTCCGCCAGCTGGGTGCGTGGAAGGACGGTCTCGAATTCCTCGGTGAAGGTTTCCTGTTGTCGGGGATCTCCTTCCTGTTGGGCACGATCCTGTACGGACTGCGCACCGGTGGCGGCGAGGTCCAGGCCCGACTGGGTCTGCCCGTGCACACCCTGGAGATGCCGGCCACGGTGAAGGCCTTCGTCGGGCTGATGATGCTCGGCCTGATGGCCGCCATCGCCCAGTTCGTCCTGTTCGTCTACATGGCGGCCTCGGTCGCCGACGATCCGGCGAGCTTCGCCTCGTGGGCGGCCTGGGTGGCGCCCCTGCGCTTCGTCGCCCTCGGCATCATCCTGGCCGGCATCACCCTGGCCCTGGTGAGCATCGCCAAGGTCCTGGGCTTCCAGTTCTCCCGCATCCGCGACATCGTGACCGGGCCCCGGGCCCAGGAGGTGGCAACGTCATGACCACGACCCTCGAGCGCCCGGTTCCCGAACCGGCGCATCCCGTCGACCGCGGCGACGAATTCGCCGTCGAGGCGACCGAGCACAACCCGGGCCGCAACCTCCCCCAGCGGGTCGGGGCGGCCCTGTGGGGCCCGATGTTCGCCATGGCCCTCATGGCCTTCGCCGCCGGGATGATCCTGGCCATCGTGCGGGCGGACATCATCAGCGACCGTGACCCGGCCGACGCCGACACGATCCTGATCCTCAAGCACCTGACCGCCGCTGCCATCTTCCTGGGCTTCGCCAGTGTCTTTTCGGCCATCACCTTCGCCGTGGCCAAGATCCTCGGCGAGTTCCGCTCCGGCGGCGGTTCGGTCCAGGAGTCCCTCCACGCCGACGAGGTCCAGACCCTGAAGATGCCCCTGACCGCCAAGGGCATGCTCGTGTTCATGATGATGGGGATGATGGCCATCCTGGGCGGGGTGATCGGCCACGTCGTGGTGGCCGCCGGCATCGACAACACGCCGGCCGACCTCCTCGACGGTGAGCAGGCCTTCATCGTCCTGCAGGGGATCCGCCGCTTCGGCGTCGTGCTCTTCCTCGTCGGCATCGCCCTGGGCCTGACCACCATCATCCGGGTGCTGCGCTTCCAGGCGGTACGCATCCGGGAGGTGACGGGCGCCTGACCGTCGACGACCGGCCTCCTCCCCCGGTCGGCATCAGCTGGTGGGTCGTCCCTGCGGGGGCGACCCACCAGCGCGTCGGGTTAGGGTGCGCCATGCTCGACTCCGGGGTCGGACACGGGATCGGACACGAGGTCGTCGCCGTCTGGCGCTACCCGGTGAAGTCCATGGGCGGTGAGCGCCTCGACGCCGTCGACGTACGCCCCGGCGGGATCGTCGGGGACCGGCGCTGGGCGGTGCGCGACCTCGCGACCGGACGGGTCGCCAGCGCCAAGCGTCCCCGCCCCTTCGGCGCCCTGCTCGACTGGTCGGCGGCGACGCGGGACGACGGGACGGTGGTCGTGACCGCACCCGACGGTGCCACGTGGGAGGCCGGCGACCCCGGGCTCGACGCCGCCTTGTCCTCACGTCTCGGCGTCGACGTCGCCCTCGACGAGGTCGAGCCGGGCGCCGACGCCGCCTACGACAGCGAGTGGCCCGAGATCCCGGGCACGACCCTGTCGGACACCGAGGCCACCTTCGCCACGGCGATGATGACCGACAAGGTCGCCTTCGTCGACCTGGCCGCCCTGCACATCGTGCTCGAGGAGTCGCGCCGGCGACTCGAGGCGTGGGCCGGGGTCCCGACCCCGGTCGAGCGTTTCCGGCCCAACCTGGTCGTCCGGGCGGTCGCCGATCACCCGCCGCCGGACGGGGGCGACGCGGAGGCACTGGTCGAGCTGGGCTGGGTCGACGTCTCCGCCCGCCTCGGCGAGGTCCCCGTCACCCTCACCGCCCCCGCCCCGCGCTGCGTCATGACCACCCTCGACCAGGGTGGCCTCGGCCCGGCACGGGAGGTGCTGGCGGTGCTGGCCGAGCGGGCCCGGGTGAGCTCCGAGTTCGGGACCTTCGCCTGCTTCGGTGTCTACGCCGAGGTGGCGGCCCCGGGACGGGTGGCGATCGGCGACCGGCTCGTCGCCGCCTGAGCTCCGACCCGTCCCCCTCCCGCCGACCGTCCGCCCCGGATCCGGTCGGCGAACCGGACCCCGTTCAGGCCGCCACGAGGTGGGGATAGACCGGCTCCCAGACACGGGCGTCGACGGCTCGGGCCACCGCCTCCTCCAGCGCCCGGCGGTCCCCGGGGTCGACCCCGGCGGGCGGGTCGGCGTCGCCGAGTTCGATGGCGCGGACGCCCACGGCGACGGCCAGGCGGCGGCTCAGGGTCCGCACCTCGGCGATGGGCGGGAGCAGGGGCGCACCCGGGGCCGTGGTGGCCGGACTGGCCTCGGCCACCACCCGGGCCGCTTCGGTGAACAGGGCGTCGTCGACGCGACGGGCGCCGACGGCCAGCACGCCGAGGCCCACCCCCGGGAACACGTAGACGTTGTTGCTCTGGGCGACGTGGTGGACGACGCCGTCGTGGTGGACGGGC
>RFFY01000395.1 GCA_003697065.1 Actinomyces sp.
GGCCAGGGGCGGGTGTCGGGGAAGTCGGGGTCGGGCTGACCGGGCCCGGCGGTGACGAGCAGGGTGTCGCCGACCCAGGGTTCGGCGTCGGCGGCGCCGTAGAGGGACGAGGAGAGGAGGTCGACGAGTTCGGCCAGGGCCGCCACGTCGTCGGGCCGGTCTTCGGGGACGAGACCGAGGGCGTAGACGCTGTAGGTGTGGGCGCCGCCGTCGGGGTCGTACCAGGTGACGACCTCGGTGGTGGCGTCGGCCACCCGTGAGTTGGCCGAGTCGTCACGCTTGTCGGTGAAGTCGGGGAAGCCCACGGCGTCGACGAGTTCGCCGACCCGCTCGAGGGTCGCCTCGTCGAGGCGGGTCACGATGGTGTTCGGCAGCAGGGGCGAGGGGTGGATCGCCGGGACGGGCCCGTACCCGATGAGACGGCCGTCGGCCAGCAGGACCAGGCGCGGACCCCGGTCGACGAGGAACTCGACGGGAACGAAACCTCCCTCGCTGGTGACGGTCAACACGACGTCGTCGGGGTGACGCCCCGACCCGCCGGAGCCGGTCGTGTCGGACGTGGTCGTGGTGGGAGCGGTCGTCGTGCCCGTGTCCCCGGTGGTCACCGTCGTGTCGTCGCCGCAGGCGGTGGCGAAGAGGGCCACGGCGACGAGGACGACGAGGGCGACGAGGGGGCGGGCGGCACGTGTGGATCTCATGCCTCTGAGACGACGGTGCCGGTGCCCGGGTTCCCGGGTCCGGCACTGGCGGTCGCCGGGCCGGCTCCGCCCCGCGGACCGCGGAAGGTGGCGGCGGCGTCGCTGTCGCGCACCCACCAGGCGGCGACGAGGGCGACCACGAACATGACGGCGGTGGCGGCGAAGGCGTTCTGGTAGGCGTCGAGGGCCAGGGCCGCCCGGCGCGCCGGGTCGGCGACCCCGCCGAGACCGTCGAGCCCGGTCGTCAGCACGGTGGCGGCGATGGCGACCCCGAGCGCCGACGCCACCTGGCGCTGGGTCGAGAAGATCGCCGACGCCCGCCCCGTGTCGGCCACGCTGACCCGGGCGTAGGTGGCGGCCTGGAGTGAGACGAACAGCAGGCTCATGGCGATGCCGCGGGTGAACATGAGGCCGCGGATGGACCACAGGGAGGTGTCGTAGCCGACGTGGGCGAAACCCCAGCCCACCAGAGCGCCGACGGCGAGGCCGGCCATCATGAGGCGGCGGGGCCCGAGGCGCGGGTACAGGCGCCGTCCGACGAGCTGGGACGACAGCATCACGCCGATGGCCTGGGGGATCTGGGTCAGGCCCGAGTCGAGGGCGGAGAACCCCCGCAGGGACTGGAGGTAGAGGGGGAACACGAA
>RFFY01000049.1 GCA_003697065.1 Actinomyces sp.
GCTGGCGCAGCCCGTCGACGGCGATGTCGACAGGCTTGCCGCGCGCCATCAGAGGCTCGAGTCGGTGCTCTTCACCTTCAGCGACACGGCCGGGTTGGTCCCGTCGTGCAGCACCTTGAAGGGCAGGCGCTGGGTCGTGATGTCCGACAGCGACGCTTCGGGCGACTCGCCGTCGAACTGGATGGCGGCGATGTCGACCTCGAACTCGAAGGTGTGGCCGGTCTCGATGGCGTTCGCCGCGTGCGACCACTTCACGTTGAGCGGCATCACGGTGCCGGCGACGAAGGCGTCGTACTCGGTGGTCGACGTGAAGTCGGCCTCGATGGTGCCGGTGTAGGACGGCACGCCGGAACGACGCGGCTGCTTCTTGAGCGCCGAGCCCCGCAGGTAGCGGCGGTCGGTCTTCACCCCCAGGTCCGCGGTCAGCTCGAAGCTGCGTGCGTCCGCGAAGGCGACCGAGTTGAGGGTCACGACAGCCTGCGTCCAGTCGAAACCGGTCGCGGAGGCTGGGTAGGCGGGGGTGGCCGCGGCGGTCGCGGTGTCGACGTCCTCGAAATCGAAGTCGATGCTCATCTCGAGGAACCCGTCGGTGCCCTGGGAGATCGACCAGCCGGTCGCCACGCAGCCGTGGTGGGTGAAGGCCTGGGTGGAGCCGTCGACGACGTCGCGCACGAACTGGATCGTGAACGACTTCCCGCTGAGTGTCGAGCCGGAGTCGTGCTGCTGGGTGTAGGCCGAGGTCCCGACCAGGGTCGGCCCGGTCGTCGACGACAGCAGACCCTGCAACAGCAGGCCCATACCCTTGTTCAACACGTCGAGCTCGAGGGTGCCGGAGCCGCCCATGTTGATCTGGCGGCGACGGTCGGAGCGCACCGTGTGCATCGAGGCGCGGAAGCCCACGGACTCGATCTGCGCCTGCTCACGCTTGAACGAGTCGGCCTTCGCCTCGAAGCTGCGGGTCGGGGTGACCGGGGTGCCGTAGGTCGTCTCGACCCCGACATGGACGGCCGCGTCGAGGATGCTCACTGGTCACTCTCCTTGGTTCGCCCCTTCGGGGCCTCGAAGTCACCGCGGGCGTCGAGGGCCTCGGCCTCGTTCGCCAGCAGCTCCACGGTGTCGCCGGGGGCGACGACGATCGTGCGACCCGACGGCAACACGACCTCGAGGTCGACGCCGCCGGCGTAGCGGCGCTTGGTCTTTGTCATCGCAGCCTCGCTCTGCAGGAGACGGTCAGGGTCACGACCACACGGGGCAGCTGCCCGGCCTGGCCGACTTCGGACTCAAGGCCCGACACGGTCGCCCAGGCCAGACCGTCGACACCGCCGAGGGTCGGGTCGGAGGCGACCTCGTCCTCGACCTCGGCCGCCAGGGCGAAGGCACGCTCCACGGCGTCACGAGTCGTCCGCTTCGAGCGGACGATCACCTCGACGTCGAGGTCGAAACGTTCCGCCCGGGCGGTGCGTGCCGCGCCACCCGAGAACACCTCGGGGTCCTGGGTGCCGGCGACCACCGTGCCCAGGCGGACCTGCTCGGTCGCGTCGTCGTCCGACGACGGCGCGGCGAAGTCGACCTTGACGCCGGACAGGCCCGACCGGGCCGACAGGGCGTCGACGAGCGCGGCCATCGCGTCGAAGGCGACCGAGGTCGTGGCCATCAGCCGATCACCGGCACCGCCACGCGGCGCCGGCGCAGGATCTCATTCACTCGCGGGATGCCCGTCGGTCCGTGCTTGCCGGGCTGGGCGAAGACCTGCACGCCGACGTCGTCGGTGATCTGCAGGGCTCGCTCGTGCACCCGGTCCGCGGTCGACAGCACGTAATCGCGGGCGATCATCTCGGCCGCCAGCTTGATGTCGGCGGGGACCGTGGTCGTCACGCCGGCGGTGCCGACGATCGTCACGTTACGGCCCTGTGTGGAGACCGGGAAGGTGCCGGCGTCGCGCACGACCAGGCCGTCAGGGTGCAGCACCCAGCCCGACGTGTCCGCCACCGCCGTGCCGTCCACGGTCGCCGAGGTGATCGAGCGCGGGAACAGGATCGGGCGCCCGGTCACGGCGTCGGCGAGCAGGATCCGGTCGGTGCCGGTCCCGTCCATCGTCGCGGTGAAGGACTTAGCCTCGAAGCTGGTGGCGCACCAGTCGTCGATGAGCTCGGTCGCGTAGTCGATGCCCGCCTGGACGACCGCGTCCGGGAACACCGCGGCCGACGCCACGTCGTCGCCGGCCGAGAACGACCTGACGTCGGCGACCGTCGTGTAGGCCACCGGTCAGTCCTCGGACGTCTTCGCCGTCGCCTTCCTGGGGCGCGGCTTCGGCTTCGGGGCCTCGACCTCGACGGCGTAACCGTTGGCCACGAGCTTCGCCCCGACCACGTCACCGACCTCGGTCTCGCCACCGACAGGCGGCCAGCGGCCGCCCTCGTGGTAGCCGGAGACCTCGACGAGCATCTTCACGCGCATGGCAGTCCTTCCGTCGACAGACAGGGAGGGGCGGGGGGTGGGCCCCCGATGGCCCACCCCCCGTCAGCGATCACGTCACCTGGGATCAGGTGGCGGCGCCGGTGTAGGTCTTGATCGCCCCCGTCTCGTCGACCAGGTCGCCGTCGGTGCGGAACAGGAACCGCCACGTGACCAGGTCGTTCTGGAAGGCGAAGTCGACCGAGCGCTCGACCCGGACGCCACGCACGTCACGGATGTAGTAGGCCGAGAAGTCGCCGAAGGCGATCGACTCGGCCGACAGGCCCGCGTCGGCGACGTTGGTGTCGGTCACCACCGGCCGACCCAGCAGGGTCGAGGGCTCGCCGGCCATGAGGCC
>RFFY01000396.1 GCA_003697065.1 Actinomyces sp.
AGCGGTCGGCCCATCCCGCCCCCGCCCGGCCGTCCCCGCAGCGCCGGGGGGCCCGGTGGTGCTCGCCCGGGTGGCGGCCCGCCCCGCTCGGGTCCGGCCGGTCGCCGACCGCCCGGTGGCGGCCCGCGCCAGGCCGTCCCCGGGGCTGGTGGTCGTCCCGGTGGTCCCGGTGGTCGGGGAGGCCCCGGCCGTCGGCCCCCGCGCCGCAAGGGTCGTCGTCGCCGCAGCCGCGAGGAGCTGCAGCCGATGGACGCGCCCAGCTACACGCCCCAGGACGCGCCCGTTCCCGAGGGTGTCGTGGTCGTCGAGCGGGCGAGCACGGCCCAGGAGCTCGGGCCCAAGCTGAACCGGACCGCCGCCGACGTGGTGCGCTTCCTGATGCAGCAGGGCGAGATGGTCACGGCCACCCAGTCGCTCAGCGACGACATGATCGAGCTCTTCGCCGCCGAGATCGGCGCCGAGATCCGCCTCGTCGATCCCGGCGAGGAGCAGGAGGTCGACCTCCGTCGCAAGCTGGGTATCGACGAGTTCGAGGAGGTCGATCTCTCCTCGGCGCCGCCCCGTCCCCCGGTCGTGACCGTGATGGGCCACGTCGACCACGGCAAGACGAAGCTCCTCGACCAGATCCGCAACGCCAACGTGGTCGAGGGCGAAGCCGGTGGCATCACCCAGCACATCGGTGCCTACCAGGTCGAACGCAACGGCCAGAAGATCACCTTCATCGACACCCCGGGCCACGAGGCCTTCACCGCCATGCGGGCCCGGGGCGCCCAGGTCACCGACATCGTCATCCTGGTCGTCGCCGCCGACGACGGTGTCATGCCCCAGACCGTCGAGGCCATCGATCACGCCCGGGCCGCCGACGTGCCCATCGTCGTGGCCATCAACAAGATCGACCGCCCCACCGCCGACCCCCAGCGGGTCATGAGTGAGCTGGCCGAGCACGGGCTGGTGCCCGAGGCCTGGGGCGGTGACACCATCATGCAGGAGGTCTCGGCCCTCGAGGGCATCGGCATCGACGACCTGCTCGATCAGGTCCTGGTGGTGGCCGAGCTCGAGGACCTGCGCGCCGACCCGGAGGGACGGGCCCGCGGTGTCGTGCTCGAGGCCAACCTCGATATCGGTCGGGGCCCGGTGGCCACCGTGATCGTCCAGTCCGGCACCCTGAAGGTGGCCGACCCGGTGGTCGCCGGTGCCGCCTGGGGTCGTGTCCGGGCCCTGCTCGACGACCGGGGTCAGAACGTCGACTCGGCCGGTCCCTCGATGCCGGTGCAGGTCCTCGGCCTCTCCGACGTCCCGACGGCCGGTGACGAGTTCGTGGTCGCCCCCAGCGAGAAGATCGCTCGGGAGGTGGCCGAGACCCGCGAGCACTGGAAGCGCCTGTCGAGTCTCGGACGCGAGGCCCACGCCCTGTCGGGCGGGGCCCGCCTCGAGGACATCTTCCAGCAGATCCAGCGGGGCGAGGCCGCCACCTTGAACCTGATCGTCAAGGCCGACGTCACCGGCTCCCTGGAGGCGGTCACCGAGTCCCTGCGCAAGCTCGAACGCGACGAGGTCAAGCTCTCCTTCGTGCACCGGGGCGTGGGGGGCATCACCGAAAACGACGTCCAGCTGGCCTCGGCGTCGAACGCCACCATCATCGGCTTCAACGTCCGTCCCGACCGCAAGGCCCGGGAGCTCGCCGAGGCCGAGGGTGTCGAGATCCGCACCTACGAGATCATCTACAAGCTGATCGAGGACGTCGAGGCGGCCATGGTCGGCATGCTGGCCCCCGAGTTCGAGGAGGTCGTCACCGGCGAGGCCGAGGTGCGCGAGGTGTTCCGTGTGCCGCGGGTCGGCCCGGTGGCGGGTTGCTACGTGCTCAACGGCACCATCACCCGGGGGTCCAAGGTCCGCTTCCTGCGCGACGGCGTCGTCATCTGGAAGGGCACGATCAGCTCGCTCAAGCGCTTCAAGGAGGACGTCCGCGAGGTCCAGGCGGGCTACGAGTGCGGCGTCGGTCTGTCCGACTTCCAGGACCTGAAGGAGGGCGACATCATCGAGACCTACGAGGAGCGCGAGATCGCCCGCACCGCCACGGGCTGATCCGGCGTCCGCCGGCGTGCACGTCCTGGCCGTCCGCTTCGACCTGCGCCTCCCGGGCACGCGGTCGCTGAAGCAGAAGAGGGCGGTCGTGCGTCCGGTGGTGGACGGCATCCGTCACCGCTTCGGGGTGTCGGTGGCCGAGGTCGACCACCTCGAGGCCTGGCAGAGGGCGGCGGTTGGGGTGGCCGTGGTGGCGGCGTCGCCGGGCCGGGCCGAGGAGGTCGTGGCCGCCGTCGAACGCTTCGTGTGGTCCTTTCCCGAACTCGAGGTGATCGGGACGCAGCGGAGCTGGCTGGACACGGCCTGAGGTCCACAGACGCGAAGTGAGCCGAGCGACGAGGGAGGCGACGATGAGTCGACGAGGTGGTCGAGGACGCCGAGGAGGCGGCGGTGACCCGCGTGCGGGTATCCGGCCCGCCCGGGTGGCGGAGACCATCCGGCGCATCCTGGCCGAGGAGCTGAGCGAGCTCGACGACGAGCGCCTCGAGCTCGTCTCGTTCACGAGCGTCGAGGTCGATCCCGAGTACCACCGGGCCCTGGTCTGGTACACGACCTACGACCCCGCCGACGAAGCGGTGGCGGCCGAGGCTCTGGCCGAACACGCCGGGGAACTGAGGCGGGCGGTGGGAGCCCGCACGCGTCTGCGCCGGACACCCGAGCTGCATTTCCGTCCCGACGAGGTGGTGCGCAGCGCCGAGCGCATCGAGGGCCTGCTTGCCGGAGACGACAGGGCCGGTCCGGACGCCGAGCCCGACGGGGGCGGAGCCTGATGGCACGCCGCGGCGGCGAGGGTCCCTCCGGCGTCGCCGTCGTCGACAAGGAGGCGGGCTGGACGAGCCACGACGTGGTGGCCCGGGCCCGCCGGGTGCTCGGGACGCGCCGGATCGGCCACGCCGGCACCCTCGATCCCGACGCCACCGGCGTGCTGGTCCTCGGCGTGGGGCGGGCCACCCGCCTTCTGCGCTATCTGGGGGAGCTGCCGAAGTCCTACGTCGGCGAGATCGTGCTGGGCACGGCCACCTCGACCCTCGACGCCTCCGGCGAGGTGGTGGCGACCCATGACATGAGCGCGGTGACCGACGACGAGGTCCGGGCGGCGGCGGCCGCGCTCACCGGTGACATCCTCCAGGTGCCGCCCATGGTGTCGGCCCTGAAGGTGGGCGGCCGGCGCCTCCACGAGCTGGCCCGGGAGGGGGTGGAGGTCGAGCGCCGGCCGCGCCCGGTCACCGTCTACCGCTTCGACGTGGAACCGGTGGAGGGCGAGGCGGGGGTGTGGCGGGCCGAGGTCGTGTGTTCCGGGGGGACCTATGTGCGCTCGCTGGCGGCCGACCTGGGAGCCGCCCTGGGCGGCAGCGCCCATCTGCGTTCCCTACGGCGCACCGCCGTCGGCCACCTCGGTCTCGACCGGGCCCGACCCGTCGACGAGCTCGAGCTGGGCCCGCCCGCACTGGCGGTCGCCCACCTGGCTGCCGTGAACGTCCCCGACGAGGTGGCGCTCGAGGTGCGCCAGGGCCGCGTCCTCGACCGCGAACGCCTGGGGGTCACCGGTGACGGCCCCTGGGCGGTGATGGACCGGGCCGGCGACCTGTTGGCGGTGTACGTGGCCCACCGGGGTCGGACCAAGCCCGAGGTGGTGGTGGCGCCGCCTGATGTGACGGCCCGCGGCGACCGGTAGCGTCGTCGGCGTTCCGGCTCGAGGAGTAGCAGCATGCACCTCCTGCACGACCTGCAGGACCGACTCGCCGACGGGGAGTCCGTCGTGTGCACGATCGGCGTCTTCGACGGGGTGCACCTCGGGCACCGGGAGGTGATCGCGACGGTGCAGCGCTCGGCGGCCGAGCTGGGTGTGGCCTCGGCGGTGGTGACCTTCGACGGGCATCCGGCCCATGTGGTGCGTCCCGACAGCGCCCCGCCCCTGCTCACGACCCTCGACCAGAAGCTCGAGCTGCTCGAGGATCTCGGCGTCGACTACGTGTACCTCGTGCACTTCGACCATCAGCGGGCCCGCACCGGCGCCGAGGAGTTCGCCCGCCAGGTCTTCGCCGAGTCCCTGCACGCCCGCCGGATCGTGGTGGGGGAGGACTTCCACTTCGGGCGGGGCCGCGAGGGCGACGTGGCCGCCCTCCGGCGTTTCGGGGCGGCCATGGGTTTCGAGGTGGTGGCCCTGCCCCTGGTGCCACGGCGCGACGGTGACCCCGAGCCCGTGTCGTCGACCGCCATCCGGCGGGCTCTGGCCGCCGGTGACGTCGAGGCGGCGGCGGCCATGCTCGGCCGGTGGTTCAGCGTGCGGGGACGGGTGGTGGAGGGTGATCGCCGGGGCCGCACCATCGGGTTCCCGACGGCCAATCTCCCGGTGCCGACGGTGATGGCCTGGCCCGCCGACGGGGTCTACGCCGGCTGGTGCACGCGCACCGACGGGAGCCGCTGGCCGTGTGCCGTGAACATCGGGCGCCGGCCGACCTTCCACACCGACGCCGACCACCGGGTCCTCGAGGCCCACCTGTGCGGCTTCGACGGCGACCTCTACGGGGAACAGATCGAGGTGGCCTTCGTGGCCCGTCTGCGCGACGAGAAGCGCTTCGACGGGGTCGACGAGCTGGTGGCCCAGCTCACCCGCGACGTGGCCGCCGTCCGCGAGCGGCTCGGGGTGGCGGCCGGCCCCGAGGCCAAGAACTAGAACGTGTTGCAGAAATTCGCGGTCGACGGATAGGATCGGGCGATGTTCACGGGTCTGGTCGAGGAGCTCGGCGAGCTCCGCGAGCGCCTCCCCACCGGTGACGGCGCCCGCCTGCGAATAGGGGCGTCGCGGGTCCTCGAGGGGGCGGCCCTCGGTGACTCCATCGCCGTCGACGGGTGCTGTCTCACCGTCGTCGAGCTCGGTGAGGGCTGGTGGGCCGCCGATGCCGTCCCCGAGACCCTCGCCCGCACCACCCTCGGCGACCGCGCCCCCGGCGATGCCGTCAACCTCGAGCGCCCCCTACGGGCCGACGGACGCTTCGGGGGCCACATCGTGCAGGGCCACGTCGACGCCACCACCGAGCTCGTCGAGCGCCGCGCCTGCGACGACGGGTCGTGGCGTCTGCGCTTCGCCCTGCCGCCCGCCGTCGACCGTTATGTCGTCGAGAAGGGCTCCATCGCCATCGACGGGGTCAGCCTCACGGTTGCCGCCGTCGACGAGCGAGGCGGTACCTTCGAGATCGCACTCATACCCCACACCCACGCCGTGACCACCCTGGGCCGGCGCCGGCCCGGCGACCGGGTGAACGTCGAAGCCGACATCCTCGCCAAGTACGTCGAACGGCTGGTCACCGCCAGCGGGAAGGACCACCGATGAAACTCGACCCGATCGAGGACGCCGTCGCCGCCATCGCCCGGGGCGAGCTCGTGGTCGTGGTCGACGACGAGGACCGCGAGAACGAAGGTGATCTGATCGGGGCCGCCGAGACGCTCACCGAAGAGCAGATGGCCTTCATGATCCGCCACACCAGCGGCGTGATCTGCGCCCCCCTCACCGACGCCCGGGCCGAGGAACTCCGCCTGCCCCTGATGGTGGCCGAGAACACCGAGTCGCACCGCACCGCCTTCACCGTGACCGTCGACCTCATCGAGGGGTGCACGACGGGCATCTCGGCCGCCGACCGGACCCGCACCGTGCGGGCCATCGCCGATCCCCGCACCCAACCCGGCGACCTGGCCCGGCCCGGCCACATCTTCCCCCTGCGGGCCCGGCCCGGCGGGGTCCTCAAGCGCGCCGGTCACACCGAGGCGGCCGTCGACCTGTGCCGCCTGGCAGGTCGCACCGAGGTCGGTGTCCTGTCCGAGATCGTCAACGACGACGGCACCATGAAGCGCTTGGAGGACCTGCGGGCCTTCGCCGACGAGCACGGGCTCGTCATGATCTCCATCGCCGACCTCATCCGCCACCGGCGGCGCAGCGAGAAGCTGGTCGAGCACTTCGCCGAGGCCCGCATCCCCACCCGCTACGGCGAGTTCACCGCCCACGCCTACCGCTCGGTGCTCGACGGGGTCGAGCACGTCGCCTACGTGATGGGCGACGTCGACGGGGGAGATCCGCCTCTGGTGCGGGTGCATTCGGAGTGCCTGACCGGTGACATCCTCGCTTCTCTGCGCTGCGACTGCGGCAGCCAGCTCCAGATGGCGCTCCAGATGATCGCCGAGGAGGGTCGCGGCGTGCTCGTGTACCTCCGGGGTCACGAGGGCCGCGGGATCGGGATCGGCCACAAGCTGCGGGCCTACGCCCTGCAGGACGAGGGCCTCGACACCGTCGACGCCAACACCGCTCTCGGTCTGCCCGTCGACTCGCGTGAGTACGGCGTGGGCGCCAACATCCTCGCCGATCTGGGGATCAGCGCCATGCGCCTCATGACGAACAACCCCGCCAAGTACGGCGGCCTCGAGGGCTACGGCCTCGAGATCGTCGAGCGGGTGCCCATCGTGACCCAGCCCACCGCCGAGAACGTGCGCTATCTCGAGACGAAGCGCACCCGGATGGGGCACGATCTCGGGGCCGGTGCCGGCTCCTGAGGCCGCCCGGCGACGACTCTCCGCCCCCCGACGCCACGGAGCAGCCATGATCGAACACGACGCCCCCCTCGACGCCACGGGTCAGCGCCACGCCATCGTCGCCGCCCGCTTCAACGACGCCATCGTCGTCCACCTCGTGCGGGGGGCGGTGTCGACCCTGCGGCGCCACGGTGTGGCCGACGACGACATCGACCTCACCTGGGTGCCCGGCGCCTTCGAGTTGCCTCTTCTCGCCTCGGTGCGGGCCCGGTCGGGGCGCTTCGCGGCCGTCACCTGTCTGGGCGCCGTGATCCGGGGAGCGACGCCCCACTTCGACCTGGTCTGCCAGGCGGCGGCCTCGGGTATCTCCCGGGTGGCCCTCGACACGGGGGTCCCGGTGATCTTCGGGGTCCTCACGACCGACACCATCGAGCAGGCGGTCGAACGGGCCGGGACCAAGGCGGGCAACAAGGGCGAGGAGGCCGCCCGGGCCGCCATCGAGATGGCGAGCCTCGTCGCCGACTGAGGGCTCCCCGGCGCGCTGTCGGTTCAGGCGGTCAGCGAGGCGCGGGTGACGGGGCTCCGGGCTCAGGCGGGGGGCGAGGCGCCGGTGACGGCGTCGTAGAGCCCCTGGTCGTGGCTGAACTCGACCACGTTGCCGTCGGGGTCGGTGACGGCGCAGATGTAACCGACAGGGGGCCCGATGTCGGCGGGCTCCCAGTGCAGGATCCCCGCCTCACGGGCGCGTCTCGCCACGGCGTCGACCTCCTCGCGTGAGGGCATCTCGATGCCGAGGTGGGCCAGGGGGCCGAGGGGGACGGGATCGTGGTCGGGGCGGTCCTGTTCGATGAACACCAACACGAAGGGATGCGGACCCGGGTCGGGATGGCCGAGCCAGGCGACGGCCCCGTCGGGGTCGCGGCGACGGTGCCCGACCCGCAAGGGGGTCCACGCCTCGTACCAGGCGATGGTCGCCTCGAGGTCGCGCACGACGAGGGCGAGGTGGGTCAGTCGGGGTTCGGGGGGCCCGCTCACGAGGCGACGGGAACGGCGCTCACCTCGGCGACCCTAGCCGGGAGGCGGAGCCGGCGGTGGGTGACGCACCGGTCGGCCAGGGTGCCGGGCGACCAGCGACCCCAGATGCCGCCCACGGCGCGTCTGGTGCGTTCGGTCCACGCCAGGCAGTCGGGGCGGGCGACCCGCCGCACGCTCTGGCGGAGGCCGTCGGGGTGGACCTCGTAGCCCGCCCACACACCGGGGTGGTCCTTGGTGGCGCCGACCTCGGTGACGAGGGCGGTCCCGTGGCGCCGGGCCCGGTTGCGGTGGGTGTGGCCGCACGACACCACGAGATCGGGGTTGACGGCCACCAGGGAGTCGAGGACGCCGAGGCCGTCGCGGCGGTCGATGCCGAGCGGCCAGAACCAGGGCACGGGGGTCGTTTGGAGGTGGTGGTGGGTGAACACCAGAACGGGCACGTCGACGTCGACGGCGGCCACCAGCTCGTCGAGGTGGTGGGCGATGGTCCCGTAGCCGTGGCCGGGCACGGTGGTGTCGACGGCGACCACCCGCACCCCGGCCAGGTCGACCACCTGGACGGGATCGGGGAACAGGCCCCGGCTCTGTAGGGCCGCGGCGGCGTCGACGCTGTGGCGCTTGCCGACGGTGTCGTGGTTGCCGGGGACGGCGACGACGGGGATGCCGGCGGCGGCGTCGAGGACCTCGTCGAACTGGTCCCATTCGTCGGGGCGGCCCTCGTGGGTGATGTCCCCCTTCACGACCAGGATGTCGGCCCCCCAGGCCCGGGCCTCCTCGACGGCAGCCAGGGCGCAGCGCAGGGGATGGCGGCGTCCGCCGGGGGGACGGCGCTCGCTCATCTCCCGGACCAGACCGAAGCCCTCCTCGCCCAGATGGAGGTCGGAGATGGTGGCCACCCGCACCCGGGGCTCGCCGCTGAGGCGGGGGAGGGGCGGGACCTCGAGGGTGCTGGACGGTCGACCGTCGACGTGCAGGTCGAGGCGGTGGCCGCGGCCCGGGGCGAGGCCGGCGACGTCGACCGCCGTCACGGCGTCGGCGGGGCCCTCGGCGACCACCTGCCCGTCCAGCACCAGCTCGACGTGGCGACCGGCCCGGGGGCGCCACACGATCTGGGCACCGCGGGTGTCGACGGCGAAGACCTCGGCGGGTGGGGGTGTGGTCGCGGGCAGGGTGGGCCGGCGTGTCACCCCCGTCTCATCGGCGGGGGTGACGCCGCCTGTGAGCGGGTGGGTCGGACGCCTCATGCGGATGGGGAGAGAAGACGGTCGGCGAAGGGACCGGCCTCGCGCCGGCGCAGGGCGACCGCGATGCGCTGGCTCTCGAGGTGTTGGGCGATCTGCTTGTCGCCCTGGGGGACGGGGTGGTCGGCGAGGAAGGCGGCCACCTCGTCGGCGAGATCGGGATCGTCGAGGGCGGCGATGCCCTCGAGCATGCGGGCGATCGAGTTGGACGGGAAGCGTGCCACGAGCTCGTCCCAGTTCTCGGCCACGAAGCGCCAGGCCACGGGCCCGGCGTGACGGTTGGTGAGGGCACGCCGGATCAGGTAGGGCCCGTCCTGGCTGCGGATCTCGTCGGTCAGGGTGGCTGCGCAGACGTCGGCCACCAGGGCGGGGTCGGGGAAGTCGGCGAGGGCCCGCAGGTGGCGCTGCTCGGTCTGGGGGTCGTCGGCGTCGTGGAAGCGCCGCCGGATACGGGCGAAGTCGTCGGCGTCGCCGTGGTGGGCGACCACGGTGAGGGCGGCGGCGGCCAGGGTGGCGTCGGTGTGGTCGAGGAGGTGGCGGCAGGCGTCGACGATGTCGGGATCGTCGGCGACGGCGCCGAGGAGGCGGACCAGGGTGGCGCGCCTCTCGCGGGTGCGGTCGTCCTCGCCGGGGGCGGGTTCGAGGCCGAGGCGCTCGAGGGCGGGGCGGGCGAGGGCCCGGATGCGGTCCTGCAGGGCCCGGCGGGCGGCCCCGTCGACGAGGCGGTCGAGACCGGCGCAGCAGGCGGCGAGGGCCTGCCAGACGGTGAGGTCGTCCTCGGCGCCGAACCGCTCGACGGTGGCCAGGGCGTCGGCGGCGCTCAGGCGCCCCGCCCGGGTGAGGGCCCAGGTGTCGTCGACGAGGGCGTGACGCTCGGCGGCGTTCAAGACGGTGGCGGCGCCGTCGGCGACGGCGTCGAGCATGGCGGGGGTGGGCACGACCCGGTAGAAGCCGGAGCTGTCGACGTTGGCGGTGACCACGGCGTCGACGTCGACGGGGAGCGGGGCCTCGAAGCCGTCGAGGAGGAGGCGGATCTCGCGGCGGGAGCCGGCGTCGGCGCCGCGGACGGCCAGGCGCAGGGGCACCGCCCAACGCCGCTCGTCGGCGGCGTCGGGGTCGTAGGTGAAGTGGCGCTGGCGGACCACCGGCCCGTCCGGGGTGTCGGCCAGCTCGATCAGGGGGTGGCCGCCCTGGTGGATCCAGCCGTGCATGAGGTCGGCGACGGGCTCGCCGCTGGTCTCGGCGATGGCCCGCCACAGGTCGTCGGTGGCGGTGTTGGCGTGGGCGTGGCGCCGCAGATAGTGGCGGACACCGTCGCGGAAGCGTTCGGCACCGAGGTAGCGCTCGAGCATGCGGACGACCGACGCCCCCTTCTCGTAGGTGAGGACGTCGAACATGTCCTCGGCGTCGGCGGGGGTGACGACGGGGTACTCGATGGGGCGGGTCGTGGCCAGACCGTCGACGGCGAAGGCGGCGGCCCGGGCCCGGCAGAAGGTGGTCCACACGTCCCAGTCGGGCCGGTAGGCGTCGGTGCAGGCCGTCTCCATGAAGGTGGCGAAGGCCTCGTTGAGCCAGATGCCCTCCCACCAGCGCATGGTCACCAGATCCCCGAACCACATGTGGGCGAGCTCGTGGTCGATGACGTCGGCGACGGCCTGGAGCTCGGGCTGGCTCGCCCGGGCGGGGTCGACGAGCACCAGCACCTCGCGGAAGGTGACGCAGCCCAGGTTCTCCATGGCGCCGAAGGCGAAGTCGGGAATGGCGACGAGATCGACCTTGTCGGAGGGGTAGGGGATGTCGTAGTAGGCGGCGAACCAGCGCAGGGCGTGGGCGCCCACGTCGAGGGCGAAGGCCGTCTGGTCGTGACGGCCGGGTCGGTGCACGACCCGCAGGGGGACCCCGTCGACGTCGACGGGGTCGGTGACCTCGAGGGGGCCCACCACCCAGGCCACCAGGTAGGTGGACATGGGCATGGTAGGGGCGAAGCGGACTCGGAGGCGGCCGTCGTCGAGGGTCTCGCGGGCGATCTCGGCGGTGTTCGACACGGCGAGGAGACCGGGTTCGACGACGAGGGTCACGGCGAAGGTCGCCTTGCGGTCGGGCTCGTCCCAGCACGGGAACGCCCGGCGGGCGTCGGTGGATTGGAACTGGGTGACACCGAGGGTGCGTTCGGTGCCGTCGGCGTCGGCGTAGCTCGAGCGGTAGAAGCCGCGGAGGCGGTCGTTGATGGTGCCGCGGTAGGTGAACACGAGGCGGACGGGTCCCGTCTCGAGGCGGCGACCGAGGGTGAGGTGGAGGCGCTCGGTGTCGGCGTCGAGGCGGAGCTCGCCCACCTCGACCACCTCGCCGGCGGCCTCCACGCGGATGTCGTCGATGTCGAGTTCGGCGGCGTTGCAGACGATGGTGTCGGTGGGGTGCGCCACCTCGGCGTCGATGGTGGCGGTGCCGGCGAAGGTGCAGGTGGCGAGGTCGGGCTCGAGGACGAGCTCGTAGTGGCGGGGGACGATGTCGGCGGGAAGTCGGGGGTCGGTCTCGGCGACGGTCACGGGTGCCTCCCTGGCGCTGGCGGTCGGTGGGGCGACACGGCCGGGGGGACTCTAACCCCGCCCGCGACGGGCGGGGTCGCAACAGGTGCGGGGATCGACACCGGACCGCAACCCAAACGACACCCATGTCATCTGCCGATGGGTTTCGATGTCGGTGGTACCCCGATCGGCCCCGGGGACGGACCGACGGCGGTACCGGAGAGGAGCGGGAACACGATGGGCATGATCCACCGGAGTCGGGGACGCATCGACGCCGCCACCCTCGTGGACGGCGACGGCACCTGGGCCGAGTGGCCCGACGACGGCCTCGAGGTCGACGACGAGGAGTTCGCCCG